>NZ_JBSHGQ010000039.1:0-38480 GCF_053617895.1 Microbacterium sp. NPDC055683
CCGCCGCCCTGAGCACTGCCGCCTGCCGTCGGCGCAAGCCCCCGCCCGATGTCGGCGGCCGGGGGCAGGATGGACGGGTGGATGTTCTGGAGCGGTTCGCCGAGGCGACACGGGAGTGGTTCCGCGGTGCCTTCCACGAGCCCACGGCGGCGCAGGCGGGCGCCTGGGAGGCGGTGTCGAAGGGCCGGCATGCGCTCGTCGTCGCCCCGACGGGCTCGGGCAAGACCCTGTCGTCGTTCCTCTGGGCCATCGATCGCGTCTTCCGCGCGAAGGTCGACGACCCCGCCGAGCGCACGCGCATCCTCTACGTGTCGCCGCTGAAGGCGCTCGGCGTCGACGTCGAGCGCAATCTCCGCTCGCCGCTCGTGGGCATCTCCCAGGCTGCCCGCCGTCTGGGCGTGGCCTCCCCCGAGGTGAGCGTCGGCGTCCGTTCCGGCGACACCCCATCGGCCGACCGCCAGCGTCTCGTGCGGCATCCGCCCGACATCCTCATCACGACCCCCGAGTCGCTGTACCTCATGCTCACGAGCCAAGCGCGCGACACCCTCCGCCACGTGCACACCGTGATCGTCGACGAGGTGCACGCGGTGGCCGCGACGAAGCGCGGCGCCCACCTCGCCGTCAGCCTCGAGCGCCTCGACGAGCTGCTCGAGACCCCGGCGCAGCGCATCGGCCTCTCGGCGACCGTCCGCCCGATCGACGAGGTCGCGCGGTTCCTGGGCGGAGCCGCGCCCGTCGAGATCGTCGCCCCGCCGGCGTCGAAGACGTTCGAGCTCACCGTCACGGTGCCCATCGACGACATGCAGAACCCGCCTCCGGCCGCGGGCGCGAGTCCTCCGCCGGGCGCTGCCGACGACGGGGACGAAGACGGCGAGTGGTTCGCGGCGGAGACGACGGAGATCACGGGGTCGGTCTGGCCCCACGTCGAGGAGGCGATCGTCGACCGTGTGCTCGCCCACCGGTCGACCATCGTCTTCGCCAACTCCCGCCGACTCGCCGAGCGGCTCACGGGCCGGCTCAACGAGATCTACGCCGAACGGCTCGGCCTCGATCTGCCCGACGCGGCCGTGCCGGCCGCCATGATGGCGCAGGCGGGGCAGACGGCGGGCGCCGACCCCGTGCTCGCCAAGGCGCACCACGGCTCGGTGTCGAAGGAGCAGCGCGCCGTCGTCGAAGAGGAACTGAAGTCGGGCGCGCTGCGCTGCGTCGTCGCGACGAGCAGCCTCGAGCTGGGCATCGACATGGGCGCCGTCGACCTCGTCGTGCAGGTCGAGGCACCGCCGAGCGCCGCGAGCGGCCTCCAGCGGGTGGGCCGCGCGGGCCACCAGGTCGGCGAGATCAGCCGCGCGGCGCTGTTCCCGAAGCACCGCGGCGACGTGCTGCACACGGCCGTGGTCACCGAGCGGATGCTGCACGGGCAGATCGAGGCCATCGCCGTCCCGCAGAACCCGCTCGACATCCTCGCCCAGCAGACCGTCGCCGCCGCGGCGCTCGGGGAGATCGAGGTGGAGCGCTGGTACGAGATCGTGCGGCGCAGCGCCCCGTTCCGCGCGCTCCCCCGCAGCGCCTTCGAGGCCACGCTCGATCTGCTCGCCGGGCGCTACCCGTCCGACGAGTTCGCCGAGCTCCGCCCGCGCGTCGTGTGGGACAGGGACGCCGGCACGATCGCCGGGCGCCCCGGCGCGCAGCGGCTCGCCGTCACGAGCGGCGGGACGATCCCAGACCGGGGTCTCTTCGGGGTGTTCATCGCCGGCGAGACCCGCAACGCGCGCGTCGGGGAGCTCGACGAGGAGATGGTCTACGAGTCGCGCGTCAACGACGTCTTCACCCTCGGCACGACGAGCTGGCGCATCGTCGAGATCACCCACGATCGCGTGAACGTCCTCCCCGCGTTCGGCCAGCCGGGCAAGGTCCCGTTCTGGCACGGCGACGGCCTCGGGCGCCCCGCCGAACTCGGCGAGGCGCTCGGGCGGTTCTCGCGCGAGATCACGGCAGCCGATCCCGCGAAGGCGCAGCGGCGGCTCATCGACGCAGGCCTCGACGACAAGGCGAGGGCCAACCTCCTCGCCTACCTCGCCGAGCAACGGGAGGCGACGGGCACCCTTCCCACCGACCGATCGCTCACGGTCGAGCGCGGGCGGGACGAGGTCGGCGACTGGCGCATCATCCTGCACTCCCCCTACGGCATGCACGTGCACTCCCCGTGGGCGCTCGCCGTGAACGCCCGCATCCGCGAACGGCTCGGCGTGGAGGGATCGGCCGTGGCGAGCGACGACGGGATCATCGCGCGCATCCCCGACACGGAGGCCGAGCCGCCCGGCGCCGAGCTCTTCGTCTTCGACGCCGACGAGCTCGAGCAGATCGTCACGGACGAGGTCGGCGGATCGGCACTGTTCGCCTCGCGCTTCCGCGAGTGCGCGGCGCGGGCTCTGCTCATGCCCCGTCTCAACCCCGGCAAGCGCATGCCCCTGTGGCAGCAGCGGCAGCGCTCGGCCGCCCTCCTCGAGGTGGCGAAGCGGCACCCCGCCTTCCCCGTCATCCTCGAGACCCTCCGCGAGGTGCTGCAGGACGTCTACGACGTCCCCGCCCTCTTGCGCGTCACGCGCGCCATCGCCGAGCGGCGCATCCGTCTCGTCGAGACCGAGCCGTCGCAGCCGTCGCCCTTCGCGCGCGACCTCCTGTTCGGCTACGTCGGCGCCTTCATGTACGAGGGCGACTCGCCTCTCGCGGAGCGGCGCGCGGCCGCACTCTCCGTCGATCCCGCGCTCCTCAGCGAGCTGCTGGGGCGTGTGGAGATGCGCGAGCTCCTCGACCCCGACGTGCTCGCCCAGTACGAGACCGAGGTCCAGCGGCTCGCTCCCGACCGCCGGGCACGCGGTCTCGAGGGCGTCGCCGACCTCATCCGGGTGATCGGGCCGCTCCGCACGGCCGAGGTGCAGGAGCGGCTCGAAGACGGCGACGCGGAGACCCATGTCGCCGCGCTCGTCGAGGCGCGCCGCGCCATCCGCGTGCAGGTGGGCGGCGAGGAGCGCATCGCCGCCGTGGAGGACGCCGGGCGCCTGCGGGATGCGCTCGGCACGGCGCTGCCCGTGGGCATCCCGGTGGCGTTCCTCGAGCCGCTCGCCGACCCGCTCGGCGACCTCGTGTCGCGCTACGCCCGCGCGCACGGCCCGTTCACGACCGACGCCGTCGCGACCAGGCTCGGCATCGGCGCCGCCGTCGCCCGGCACACGCTGCAGCGGCTCGAGGCGCAGGGTCGGCTCGCGAGCGGGTTCTTCCTGCCCGAGCGCGAGGGCGCCCTCTCCGACGAGATCGAGTGGTGCGACGCCGAGGCGCTGCGCCGCATCCGGATGCGCTCGCTCGCGGCCCTCCGCGGCAGCGTGGAGCCCGTCGCACCCGACGCGTTCGCGCGCTTCCTCCCCGACTGGCAGCATCTCCGCCGCCCCCTCGAGGGAGTCGACGGCGTGGTCGCGGCCGTCGAGCAGCTCGCGGGGGTGCCCATCCCCGCGAGCGCCTGGGAGTCGCTCGTCCTCCCCTCGCGCGTCCGCGACTACTCCCCCGCGATGCTCGACGAGCTCACGGCGACGGGCGAGGTGGTGTGGTCGGGCCACGGCGCGCTGCCGGGCAGAGACGGCTGGGTCGCGCTGCACCCGGCCGACGCCGTGCCGTTCACGATCGCCGACGGCACGGGCGACATCGCCGACGGCTCGCTCGAGGCGCAGCTCGTCGCGGCGCTCGACGGAGGCGGCGCCTACTTCGCCGGCCAGCTGCGCGCCATGACGGGTGCCGAGAACGAGCAGTCCGTCGTCGAGGCGCTGTGGACGCTCGTGTGGGCGGGCCGCGTGACGAACGACACCTTCGCGCCCCTCCGCACGCTGCTGGGCGGCGGCTCGCAGAGCCACAAGACGGCACGGCGCACACCCCGTGCACGCCTCTACCGCGGCGCCACGTTCCGCCCGTCCGGTGCCGGGGCGACGGCCGCGCCGCCACGGCCCCCCGCCCTCGGCGGGCGCTGGTCGCTGCTCCCCGCCGCCGAGCCCGACGCCGCCGTGCGCGCGACCGCGAGCGCCTCGCTGCTGCTCGACCGCTACGGTGTCGTGACGCGCGGGTCGGTGCAGAGCGAGCAGGTGCCGGGAGGGTTCGCCCAGGTGTACCGCATCCTCGCCGGCTTCGAGCAGGCCGGGCACTGCCGCCGCGGCTACCTCATCGAGCGGCTCGGGGCGGCCCAGTTCGCCGCGTCGTCGACGATCGACCGGCTGCGCCGGTTCGCCGCCGTGCCGGAGCCCGCGCCGCTGCACGCCGTCACACTCGCCGCGACCGATCCCGCCAACGCCTACGGCGCCGCACTGCCGTGGCCCGCGATCGAGGGCGTCAAGCACCGTCCCGGTCGCAAGGCGGGAGGGCTCGTCGTGCTCGTGGACGGCGCCCTCGTGCTCTACCTCGAACGCGGCGGGCGCACCGTGCTGCAGCTCTCCGACGATGAGGACGTTCTCGACGCCGCGGCGCGCGACCTCGTCGCGACCGCGCGGGCACGGCGGCTCGAGACCCTCACCGTCGAGCAGGTGAACGGCGCGTTCGTCTTCGGCACGGCGCTCGGCCGGGCGCTGCGCACCGCCGGGTTCGTCGAGTCGACGAAGGGCCTCACCTTGAGACGGGAGCGCGGCTGATGCCCGAGGGCGACAGCGTCCACCGCGCGGCGCGACGCCTCCACGCCGCGCTCGCCGGCCGCACCGTCACACGGTTCGACCTGCGTGTCCCGCAGGCGGCCACGGCCGACCTCCGCGGCGAGACCGTGCACGAGGTGGTCGCGCGCGGCAAGCACCTGCTGCAGCGCATCGGGGAGCACACCCTCCACACGCACCTGCGTATGGAGGGCGAGTGGCACGTCTACGCGCCCGGCGGGCGATGGCGGCGTCCCGCCTACCAGGCCCGCGCGATCGTCTGCGCCGATGGCGCCGACACGGTCGGCTTCGAGCTCGGGATCGTCGAGCTGCTCCGCACGCGCGACGAAGACGGCACGGTCGGCCACCTCGGACCCGATCCGCTCGGGCCCGACTGGGACCCGGACGAGGCGGCGCGTCGTCTCTCTCGCGACACCCGCGCGGCTCACGTCGCCCTCCTCGATCAGCGCAACGTCGCCGGGTTCGGCACCGAGTACGTCAACGAGCTGCTGTTCCTGCGCGGCATCGCGCCCACGCGGCCCATGGCCGACGTCGACACCGCGGCGCTCGTCGCTCTCGGCGCGCGCACGATCCGTCGCAACGTCGACCAGCCGCAGCGCTCGTTCACGGGCGACGCGCGGCCGGGGCGTCGGATGTGGGTCTACGGCCGCGAGCGCCGGCCCTGCCTGCGATGCGGGTCCCCCGTCCGCAAGAGCGCGATGGGGCCCGACCCGACGCGCGAGCGGCTCGTCTACTGGTGCCCCGTCTGCCAGCCCGCGGAGTGATCCTGCCACGTCGGGCCGGAGCGCCGGCGCGCGATGGGGGCGACCGCTAGCTTCGGTCTCATGACGAACTCCGCCGCAGCCGACCACTTCCGCGCCAAGCTGTCGTTCGAGACCGACGCGTCCGACGTCCGCGCAGACCAGCTGGCCGGCGCTTCCTTCGTCCTCGTCGACACGCGCTCGCGCGAGGCGTGGGACCAGGGGCATGCCGTCGGGGCCGTTCATCTCCCCACGCGCGAGATCGAGGCGCGCGCCGCAGCCGAGATCCCCGCCGGCACCCCCGTGGTGGTGTACTGCTGGAGCCCCGGCTGCAACGGCGGCGACAAGGCGGCCCTCGCCTTCGCCCTGCTCGGCTACGAGGTGCGGCTGCTCATCGGCGGCTTCGAGTACTGGGCGCGCGAGGGCTACCCCGTCGAGGACGCCGGCGGACCGGTCGTCCGCGCCGTCGATCCGCTCGTCGGCCCCGTCGGCGCGCCCGCCTGCGCCTGCTGAGCACGTCGCAGCGCATGCGACACGCACGACGACCCCGGCCTTCGGCCGGGGTCGTCGTGCGTGTCCGGGTCGTCAGGCGGCGAGCAGGAACCCCTTGCGGTCGGTCGCGACCGCCTCGCCCTGACGGATGGTGATGTCGTCGCCGATGAGCGATCCGGCGGCGACGCGCGCTCCCTCTCCCACCGACGTCCGCACGCCGATGTGGGCGTTCGCCCCGATCATGGCACCCGGCCCGATGTGCGCTCCGGCGTCGATCATGGCCTTCGGGCCGATCAGCGCATTGGCGTCGATCCAGGCTCCGCTCGCGATGCGCGCTCCCGCGGAGATGCGCGCACCCGGTTCGACATACGCCCCCGCCTCGACACGCGCGTCGGGGTGGACCTTCGCTCCTGTGGCGATGAGCCCCCGACCGTTCACGTGCTTGCGGTAGCGCAGCAGCTCGCCCTGGTCGTTCTCGATGTCGACGTAGTTCTTACCCACGATGCCCTTCTGCGGCCCCGGGTGAGGCCGGACACCTGCGACAACGAGCGGCCCCCGCGGGATATTCCCGTGAATGGACATCGCCCGTCGCCCGCAGCCGTCCCGGCCGTCTGGCGCCTCGATTGCGGTGGTCCGATGCGGCGCGGGGCCGCGGATGGCCGCCCGTGCGGTCGCCGCGTAGGCTGGCGGGATGGCGCAGGGCAGGGGTTCCGGAGGTCGCGCGCGCGGACGCGCGCCGAAGCCGTCCGGGCGCACGCCGAAGCGCGCCACGAGTCCGCTCCGCTCCGTCTCGACGGACCCCGCTCCGGCCCCCCTCGCTCCGGGCGTCCTCCGTCTGGGCGCCGTGCCCGGTGCGACCCCGGGGCGGTGGATCGACCGGTGGAACGAGCGGATGCCCCACATCGCCCTCGAGCTCGTCCCGCTCGACGCGGACGATGCGCGCCGCGCGCTCGACGAGCGCAGGGTCGACGCCGCCATCGTCCGCCGCCCGATCGACGAGGCCGGCCTCCACGTCATCCCGCTCTACGACGAGGTGCCCGTGGTCGTCGTCTCGGCGGATTCCGAGCTCACCGTCGTCGATGAGCTCACGGCCGACGACCTCGCCGGGAGCGTCCTCCTCGTCCCTCGAGACGACGTCCTCGGCTCCCTCGACCTCCCCGGCACGGTCGCGCCCTCCTTCGAACCGCTCGAGACGACGGCCGACGCCATCGCGACCGCGGCGACGGGCGTCGGCGTCGTCGTCGTGCCGATGTCGCTCGCCCGGCTGCATCATCGACGCGATGTGACCTACCGGCCGCTCGCAGGCGGGCCGCTCTCGCCCGTGGCGTTCGCGTGGCTCCGCGACCGCGACGGCGACGATGTGCAGGCGCTCGTCGGCATCATCCGAGGCCGCACGGCGAACTCCTCGCGCTGACCGCGATCCGGCGTCGGCGTCCTCATGCCGAGGCACGCGCCGTCTCCCGCGCCGCCCGCCGCACGAGAGCCGCGGCGGCGATGACGACCGCCACGACGATCGCGGCGACCCCGATGGCGGTGTCGGCCGGCTCCCCCGCGAGGCGCCCCACGGCGAGCCACGCGAGCCCCCATGCGAGGGCCGCGGCCGGCGCGACGCGCCCCCGCCCCTGCCATCCGATCGCGATGCCGACGACGGCGACCACCGCGAGCACGACGACGCCGACGACCGAGGCGAACGCCGCCCAGTCGTCAGGAGCCGTCTGGGTCAGCCACGCGGCGACGTTGGCGACGGTCGCGAGCGTCACCCATCCGAGGTGGAGACCCGTGACCCCGTCGACGAGGGTCGCAGAGACGACGCCGCGGCCGGGCCGGCGGACGATGCGCCGGAAGGTCAGTCCGAGCACAGCCGCGAGCACGGCGATGACGACGACCGTGACGGGGAGGGTCGTGAACTGCGCAGCGAGCAGCCACAGCCCGTTCAGGACCTCCGTCGCGGCGATCCACCACCCGAGGCTCCGCTGCCTCTCGCTGTCCCGCTGGCCGGGGAGCGCCTGCCAGACGGCATAGGCGATGAGCCCCGCGTAAATCGCCGTCCAGATCGAGAAGGCCTGGCGTGCGGGCGCGAGGAAGCTCGCGTCGGCGTCGAGTGCGCCGCCCTGCAGCTCCTGCACGGGCGTGCCGCCGAGGAGCCCCGTGCCCACCATGGCGGCGATGATCATGAAGGTCGTCGCCGAGAGGACGGCGACCTGGCGGAGGATGTCGGACGAGCGCGTCGCGGTCATGCCGTCACGCTAACGACCGCGTCGCCCGCGCTCACGGGCTTGACAGCGGCGCCTCAGTCGGGAAGGCCGACGGCGAGCCGCACCTGCTCATCGAGGTACTCGTCGAGCGGCCGGAGGAATCCTGCCGGCGACCACCGGACGAGGAGGCGTCCGTCGCGCCACGACAGCGGACCGTCCGCCCCGCCCGCCGCCACGCGATCGACGTCGACGGGCCGCCAGTCGAGATGGAAGGTCTCGCCCTCGGCGAACCCCCCGCGGAACGCCATCGCCCGCAGCTCCGCGCGCTGCCGCTGCGACTCGGCGGCATAGCCGCGGCGCACCTCCTCGGCCGCACGCAGGATGGTCCCGGTGGCGGCGAGCAGATCGTCTCCGACGAGCAGGACGCCGAGATGCCGTGCGGCGCCGACCCGCACGATGCGCGGGCGCGCGCCGAGCGCGCGCACGACGCGCCCCCGCTCGACGAACGACCCGAGTCCTTCCTCGGGGACGCCGTCGAGCCGCGCGCGGGTCGCGGCGAGCAGGGCGGGCAGATCGTCCATCCGCCCCACCCTACCGACGCCGCGTCACGCCGCGGTCGGCCCGCCGTCGCCGCGCGCGAGCAGCTGGAGGGGTGCGACGGGGGCGGGCCGTTCTCCGTGCAGCTCGCGGTGGAGGCGCTCCATGCGGTCGTCGAGCTCGGCGGCCGTGAGCGCGGCGTCGCGCAGGCTGTCGGTGAGACGTCCCGGCACCTGCTTGTCGTACTTGTAATAGATCTTGTGCTCGAGGCTGGCCCAGAAATCCATCGCGATCGTCCGGAACTGCACCTCGACGGGCACCTGGACCGGCCCCGTCGAGAGGAAGACCGGCACCTCGACGATGGCGTGCAGGCTCTTGTACCCGTTGTCCTTGGGGTTCGCGATGTAGTCCTTCACCTCGCGGACCGTGATGTCGTCCTGCCGGACCAGCAGCTCGAACAGGCGGTAGGCGTCGGTCACGAAGCTGCACGTGACGCGGACCCCCGCGATGTCGAGGATGCTCTCCCTGATGGCCGCGATGGACGGCTCGAGCCCCTTGCGGTCGGCCTTCTCCGCGATGCTGTCCATCGTCTTCAACCGGCTCGAGACGTGCTCGATGGGGTTGTACGCGTGCGCGTGCTCGAAGTCCTCGCGGAGGATGGAGAGCTTCGTCTCGATCTCGCGCATCCCGAACCGGTACTCGTTGAGGAACCGCTGCATCTCGTCGCGGAGGGCTCGAGCCTGCTCGAGCATGTCGTCGTCGACGGGAGTCGGGCTCATGCGCACCACGCTAGCGCCGGGCACTATGCGGCGGCTGTGAGACCGCACGCGACGCGCTACGGTGGCGCCATGGGCACCCTCTATTACGGCGCATCCGCGTCGCCGATCCACATCGACGACCGCGCGCTCGCGCACCTGAAGGTCGTCATCATCTCCAAGCTCCGGCGCGACGAGAGCTTCGCCGTGTCGTGGCGTCATCCCGAGGACCAGCCGGCCGGCCGCAGCACCATCTGGGTGCACCCCGCGATCCCGGTCCGCTTCGAGTTCGACGAGCCCGTCGCGCCGGAGCTCAATCGCGAGTGGCTCGATGAGCTCGCGCAGTCGGCGAGCGCGCTGGGCGGCATCACGCTCGTCGAGGAGCACATCATCTCCCCCGAGGAGGCCTGACGGCGCCCGGCGCTGTCAACCCCCTTCGCCGCCGTCCGCCCGCCGTCGCGACTGGTGCGACCGACGAGGCGAGGTGGCGCGATGAAGGCGCTCCCATGGCAGGGACGACGACGGATCGAGACGAGCACCGTGCCGGACCCCCGGATCGCAGCCCGCCCCTGATTCCGACGATCGTCGGAATCGCTGTCGCTCAGACGGCGTCGGACCCGTGCTGGTCGTCCGCCGGCTCGATCGGCTCCGGCATGATCGTGAGGCCCGACGGGCCGCTCGCCGCCTTCATGAGCTCGTCGAGCCAGAGGCGGTTGAGCCGCGGGGAGCGCCCGCCCGAGAACTGGAACTGCAGGGGCACCGAGGGGTGGAGCCAGAACGACCGCCGCCCTGTCCCCTCACCGAGGGAGGCGTCGAACATGAACGGCTCGGAGCGGCGCAGCTTGTTCATCACGACGATGCGGAGATGTGCGAGCGCGCGGTCGTCGATGTCGACCGAGTCCCCGCCGGAACCGTAGATGAATCTGCCCATGCCGGGATCCTATCCAGGATCCATTCGGGTATCCCGGCGTCAGAGCGCGTCTGCGGGACCGCCGCGGTCGTCGTGGATCTCTCCGCGCCATCCGCCCGTCGCCTCGTCGCGCTCCTCGATGAAGGCCTTGAACCGCTCGAGGTCGCGCTGCGCCTGCCGGCTGTCGACCCCGAGCGCGGCGCCGAAGGTCTCGAACACGCCGTCCGGCTCCCACACCATGCGCAGGCGGATGCGCGTCCCCCCGTCGACTGCGGCGAAGTCCACGCGGCCGACGTGGAAGACGCCGTCCGTGCTCTGCCACACGATGTGGTCGTCCGGCACCTGGTCGACGACGTCGGCATAGAAGTCCTCCGTGCGGCCGCCGATGCGGACCGACCAGCGCGAGCGCACGTCGTCGATCTGGCGGACCGACTGCACGGCGCCGAGATACTCGGGGAACGTCTCGATCTGCGTCCACTGGTCGTATACGCGCCTCACGGGTGCGGCGACGTCGATCTCCGCGGTGAGCGCGGTGGCCATGATGACTCCCTCCGGGGCCGGCGAAGCGCCGTCCCCTCTCCCGGCTCGATGCTACGAATCGCGCCGGGCGCGGCGACACGGGTTGACGATCGACGCGATCCGCTATATCGCGGCTCGGCTATCGCGGCGGCCGACGCGGGTCAACCGTCTGGGTGGCCGGGGACCTGCGCCGGCGCGGTTCGGCGGAGTCCAAGCCCGTCGGCGCACCGCACGCGGAGTCGTCCGTCGAATCGGAATGAGACGATGGCGGGATGACCGCCACCCTCGTCGCCGGCGGCCTCGCCGGCGGATACGGCCACCGCACGCTCTTCGACGGCGTCGACCTCACGGTCGCCCCCGGAGACGTCGTCGGCATCGTGGGAGTCAACGGAGCCGGCAAGTCGACGCTGCTGCGGATCCTCGGCGGCGCTCTCGCGCCCCAGGCGGGGACGGTGTCGCTGTCACCCCCCGACGCCTTCGTAGGGCTGCTGCCGCAGGAGCACGATCGCGTGCCGGGCGAGACCGTCGCCGCCTACCTCGCGAGACGGACCGGGTGCGCGCAGGCGACCGCCGACATGGACTCCGCGGCGACCGCGCTCGCCGACCCCGAGGCGGCCGACGCCGACGCCTATGCGGCGGCGCTCGACCGCTGGCTCGCGAGCGGCGCCGCCGACCTCGAGGAGCGCATCCCCGCCGTGCTCGCCGAGCTGGGCCTCCCCTTCGACGGCCAGACCGCGCAGACGGCGCTCATGACCTCGCTCTCGGGCGGCCAGGCCGCACGCGTCGGCCTCGCGGCGCTCCTGCTCTCGCGGTTCGACATCGTGCTGCTCGACGAGCCGACCAACGACCTCGACCTCGACGGGCTCGCGCGCCTGGAGCAGTTCGTGAAGGGGCTCCGCGGCGGCGTCGTGCTCATCAGCCACGACCGCGAGTTCCTCTCCCGGTGCGTCACGCGCGTGCTCGAGCTCGATCTGCCGCAGGCCTCGCACCGGATGTACGGCGGCGGATACGAGGCGTACCTCGAGGAGCGCGCGACCGCTCGACGTCACGCCCGCGAGGCGTACGACGAGTTCGCCGACAAGAAGGCCGACCTCGTCGCCCGGGCGCGCGTGCAGCGCGAGTGGTCGAGCCAGGGTGTCCGCAACGCGCTCCGCAAGGCACCGGACAGCGACAAGATCCGCCGGCGCGCCTCTCAGGAGTCGTCGGAGAAGCAGGCCCAGAAGGTGCGGCAGATGGAGAGCCGCATCGCGCGCCTGGAGGAGGTGGACGAGCCGCGGAAGGAATGGCAGCTGCAGTTCTCGATCGGGAGCGCCCCTCGCTCGTCAAGCGTCGTGGCGACGCTCTCGAACGCGGTCTTCCGACGAGGGTCCTTCGCGCTCGGACCGGTCTCGCTGCAGGTCGACGGCGGCGACCGCATCGGCATCACGGGCCCCAACGGCGCGGGCAAGACGACGCTGCTGGCGGGTCTGCTCGGGCGCATCGCGCCGGATGAGGGCACGGCGAGCCTCGGGGCGAGCGTGCGGATCGGCGAGATCGACCAGGCGAGGGCTCTGCTGCAGGGCGACGGTCCGCTGCTCTCGCGCTTCGAGGCGGCCGTGCCGTCGCTCGCCGGCGCCGAGGCGCGCACGCTCCTCGCGAAGTTCGGCCTCAAGGCCGACCACGTCGACCGGCCGCTCGGCGCCCTCTCGCCCGGCGAGCGCACGCGGGCGGGGATGGCCGTGCTGCAGGCCGAGGGCGTCAACGTCCTCGTGCTCGACGAGCCGACCAACCATCTCGACCTCGCGGCGATCGAGCAGCTCGAGCAGGCGCTGGACGCCTACGACGGCACCCTGCTCCTCGTCACGCACGACCGCCGCATGCTGCAGAACACCCGCGTCGACCGCCGGTGGGAGGTCGACGCGGGTGCCGTGACGGAACGCTGACGAGGCGACGACGCAGAAGGGGCGCCGGACGGTCCTCACACGGCCGCCGGGCGCCCCGATGCGCGAGCTCGTCAGTCGACGGGCTCCGTCTGGGTGCGGATGTACTGCACGTCGCGCTCGCTCAGCGTCGCGCCGTCGTCGATCAGCGCGCCCGTCGCGTTCGCGATCTCCTGGCGCACCGTTCCGACGAGCGGCGCGGAGGGGTACTCCAGCAGCACGTTCCGCGTGTCGATCGAGAGGTGCGGCCACCACTCGTTGATCGGAGGCAGTTCGTCGGCCATGACATCTCCTTCCGTCGGTGATCGCACGGTAGGCGCACGAATCGGCACCGGGCCATCCGATTGACACGCACGCGCGCGGTGCTATCGGCGCCGCCCGCTACGTCCGCGCGAACGCCGCCACGCGCGCGATCGAGAACGGGGTCGCCGCCTCGCGCGCGATGGCCTCGCGTTCGGCGGCGAGCGCGTCGGAGTACGACCCGCCTGCCGAGAGCAGGCCCTTCGTCGCCGCCGGCGCCGTGGGCCCGGCCTTGCGGATGGACGACACGACGTCGCGGACGGCCTCGTCGAGCCCGTCGGCCGGGGCCATCCGCTCGACGAGGCCCCAGTCGAGGGCGGTCGCGGCGTCGATGCGCCGCCCGGTCAGCAGCAGGTCGCTCGCACGGCGCTCGCCGATCGCGCGCGGCAGCAGCGCCGTCGCCCCGCAGTCGGGCACGAGGCCGATCGCGCCGTACGCGGGCGTGAACGTGGCCGTGTCGGCCGCGACCGCGATGTCGCTCGCGAGCACGATGCCGATGCCGGCGCCCGCGGCGATGCCGTTCACCCGCGCCACGACGGGCTGGGGGATGGCGGCGAGCGCCTCCATGGCGCGGTTCGCCGCACCGACGAGGTCGAGCATGTAGGCCGACCTGTCGGCCGCACCCGCCATCGCCTGCACGTCGCCGCCCGCGGTGAAGGCGCGCCCCGACCCCGTGACGACGACGACCTCGACGCCCGACGAGGCGGCGCGGAGCGCGGCGTCGGCGAGCGCGGTCGCGACGGGGATGTCGAGGACGTTGAGGCGCTCCGGGCGGTTCATCGTGATCGTCGCGACGCCGTCGGCGACCTCGAGCAGCACGTCGTCCATGGGGTTCCCCTCTCGGCCGCATCTCCTCTGACGCGGCCCCGGCCATCCTGCCATGGGCCCGCCCCTTCCCCCGACGCCGGCCACCGGGGTAGCGTCGGTCACGGGCGCGACGCGGCGCCCGGACGACCCAGGCGCTCACGAGGTGCCGACGAGGGAACGGGGTGGGGCGATGGAGCTCGCGGGCGCATCCGCTGTCGTGACGGGAGGCGCGTCGGGCCTCGGCCTCGCGACCGCCCGACGGCTCGCTGCGGAGGGGGCGCACGTCGTCGTGCTCGATCTCCCGGCCTCCGCGGGCGAACGGGCGGCGGCGGAGATCGGCGGCGCCTTCGTCCCCGCCGACGTCGTCGACGACGCGCAGGTGGACGCGGCGCTCGACGCCGCCGTCGCACACGGGCCGCTGCGTGCGCTCGTGCACTGCGCGGGCGTGCTCTCCCCCGTCCGCGTCGTCGAGCGCGACGGCTCCCCCGGCTCGCTCGAGGCGTTCGAGCGGGTCGTGCGCGTCAACCTCGTCGGCACCTTCAACGTGCTCCGCCTCGCGGCGGCGCGGATGGCCTCGAACGATCCTCTCGACGGCGAGCGCGGCGTGTGCGTGCTGACGGCGTCCGTCGCGGCGTTCGAGGGCCAGATCGGCCAGATCCCCTACGCCGCGTCGAAGGCGGGCGTCGCGGGCATGACGATCGTCGCGGCGCGCGACCTCGCCTCGAAGCTCATCCGCGTGGCGACGATCGCGCCCGGCACGTTCGACACGCCCATGCTCGCCGCCCTCCCCGACGACGTGCGCGCCGGCCTCGCGGCGGCCGTGCCCCACCCTTCCCGTCTCGGCCGGCCCGAAGAGTACGCGGCCCTCGCGGCCCACATCGTCGCCAACCCCATGATCAACGGGGAGACCATCCGCCTCGACGGCGCCATCCGGATGCCGCCGCGATGACCGCGCTGCCCGTGCGCGTGGCACGCTGGAGACATCCCCTCACGACCCCGGAGGCCCGCCGATGACCGTCGTCCACCCCGTCCGCACGTACCGCAGCGACGAGCCGCTGCCGCGCGAGGAGCAGCTCGCCTGGAGGATCGCGGAGGTCGCCGCCGACCCGGTCGCCGTCCCGGCCGAGACCGTCGACATGGTGATCAACCGGGTCATCGACAACGCCGCGGTCGCCGCCGCGTCGCTCACGCGGGCGCCCGTCGTGTCGGCGCGTGCGCAGGCGATGGACCATCCCGTCTCACGCGGCGGCCACGGCGCGGCCGTGACGGGCTGCGCGCTCGACGCCCGCACGAGCCCGGAGTGGGCGGCGTGGGCGAACGGCGTCGCCGTCCGCGAGCTCGACTACCACGACACGTTCCTCGCGGCGGAGTACTCGCACCCGGGCGACAACATCCCGCCGATCCTCGCCGTCGCGCAGCACGTCGGGGCGGATGGCGCGGCACTCGTGCGCGGCATCGCCACCGGATACGAGATCCAGATGGACCTCGTACGGGCCATCTCGCTGCACCGCCACAAGATCGACCATGTCGCGCACCTGGGCCCGTCGGCCGCCGCGGGCATCGGCACCCTGCTCGGCCTCGCGACGGAGACGATCTTCCAGGCCGTCGGGCAGGCCCTCCACACCACGACCGCGACGCGGCAGTCGCGCAAGGGCGAGATCTCGACGTGGAAGGCGCATGCGCCCGCATTCGCGGGGAAGATGGCCGTCGAGGCCGTCGACCGCGCCATGCGCGGGCAGACGAGCCCGTCGCCGATCTACGAGGGCGAGGACGGCGTCATCGCGTGGCTCCTCGACGGGCCGGAGGGCCGCTACTCCGTGCCGCTGCCCGCGCCGGGGGAGCCCAAGCGCGCCATCCTCGACTCGTACACGAAGGAGCACTCCGCCGAGTACCAGGCGCAGGCGTGGATCGACCTCGCCCGCCGACTCGGCGCCGAGCGCCCCGAGTTGCGCGACCCCGAGAACGTCCGCTCGATCGTGCTGCACACCTCGCATCACACGCACGTCGTCATCGGCTCGGGGTCGGGAGACCCTCAGAAGTACGATCCGACGGCATCGCGCGAGACGCTCGACCACTCGATCCCGTACATCTTCACCGTCGCTCTGCAGGACGGCGGATGGGACCACGTCGACTCCTATGCGCCCGAGCGCGCCGCGCGGGCCGACACCGTCGCCCTGTGGCAGAAGGTCACGACGGCGCTCGACGACGAGTGGACGCGGCGGTACCACTCCGACGACCCCGATGAGAAGGCGTTCGGCGGCCGCGTCGAGATCGCTCTCTCCGACGGCTCGACGATCGGCGACGAGATCGCCGTCGCCGATGCCCATCCCCTCGGTGCCCGGCCGTTCGCGCGCGCCGACTACGAGAGGAAGTTCCGCACGCTCGCGGAGCCCGTGCTCGACGCCGCCGAGGTCGATCGCTTCCTCGACCTCGCCCGACGTCTGCCCGAGCTCGCACCGGCCGAGGTCGCCGACCTCTCCCTCGTCGCCCGCGCCGGGGTTCTCGACTCCGTGCCGTCGCCGAGGGGGCTGTTCTGATGCTGTACGCGCAGACCCCCGCGCACGAGAAACGGCGCCTGTTCCGCGACGCGCTCGCCTCGGGCGAGCTGCTGCGGCTTCCCGGCGCGTTCAACCCGCTCTCCGCACGGCTCATCGAGCGCAAGGGCTTCGACGGGGTGTACATCTCGGGCGCCGTGCTGTCGGCCGATCTCGGCCTGCCCGACATCGGCCTCACGACGCTCACCGAGGTCGCGCAGCGCGCGGGTCAGATCGCGCGCATGACCGAGCTGCCGGCGATCGTCGACGCCGACACCGGCTTCGGCGAGCCCATGAACGTCGCGCGCACCATCCAGACCCTCGAAGACGCCGGCCTCGCGGGAACCCACATCGAGGACCAGGTCAACCCCAAGCGCTGCGGCCATCTCGACGGAAAGGAGGTCGTCGACCTCGCCACCGCGACCAAGCGCATCCGCGCCGCCGCCGATGCGCGTCGCGATGCGAACTTTCTGATCATGGCGCGCACCGACATCCGTGCCGTCGAGGGCCTGGAGGCGACGATCGACCGCGCGAAGGCGCTCGTCGACGCGGGCGCCGACGCGATCTTCCCCGAGGCGCTGCGCGGCCTCGGCGAGTTCGAGGCCGTCGCCTCGGCGCTCGACGTGCCCGTGCTCGCGAACATGACCGAGTTCGGCAAGAGCGCGCTGTTCACGATCGACGAGCTGCGCGCCGCCGGCGTGCGGATGGCGATCTGGCCCGTCTCGCTGCTGCGGATGGCCATGGGCGCCGCGGAGCGCGCGCTCGATACGCTGCTCGCCGACGGCGCCCTCGACGCGCAGCTGGGCGCCATGCAGCACCGCGCCGACCTCTACGACCTCATCGACTACCAGGGCTACAGCCGATTCGACGCGGGGGTGTTCGACTTCACGGTCGAGCGCTGACCGGCACGACGCACGCGACACGACGCAAGGGAGCGGACATGACGGACGAGATCAGGAGGGGCCTCGCGGGGGTCGTCGTCGACGAGACGGCGATCTCGAAGGTCAACCCCGAGACGAACAGCCTGCTGTACCGCGGCTACCCCGTGCAGGAGCTCGCCGAGACGCAGCCGTTCGAGGCCGTCGCGCATCTGCTCTGGCACGGCGAGCTGCCGACGGGCGACGAACTGGCCGCGCTGCGGGCCGAGGAGCGCGGGCACCGCCCCCTCGCGCCCGACGTCAAGGCGATCATCGACCTCACGTCGCTCGGCGCGCATCCGATGGACGAGGTGCGCACGGCCGTGAGCGCGCTCGGCGCCGACGACCTCGCGGGCACGGGCACGGTCCTCGACGCGAGCGGATCGCACGACGACAACCTCGCGCGCAGCGTGCGGCTGTTCGCCGCCCTCCCCGCGCTCGTCGCCTACGGCCAGCGGCGCCGGCGCGGGCTCGGCCCCGTCGAGCCGCGCGACGACCTCGACTACGCGGCGAACTTCCTGTGGATGACGTTCGGCGAGGAGCCCGACCCCGTCGTGGTGTCGGCCTTCGAGCGCTCGATGATCCTCTACGCCGAGCACTCGTTCAACGCCTCCACGTTCACCGCCCGCGTCGTCGCCTCCACGCTGAGCGACCTGTACTCGGCTGTCACCGCGGCCATCGGCGCGCTCAAGGGCCCGCTACACGGGGGCGCGAACGAGGCCGTCATGCACGTGCTCCGCGAGATCGGCACGCCCGAGGAGGTCGGGCCGTGGCTCGACCGCGCCCTCGCCGAGAAGCGCAAGATCATGGGCTTCGGGCACCGCGTCTACAAGAACGGCGACTCGCGGGTGCCGACAATGAAGCACGCGCTCGCCGCGCTCGCCGAGCATGTCGGGCGCCCCGACGTGCTCGCGCTGAGCGACGCGCTCGAGCGCGAGTTCGTCGCCCGCAAGGGCATCCATCCGAACCTCGACTACCCGTCGGGGCCTGCCTACGACCTGATGGGGTTCGACACCGCGACGTTCACCCCGCTGTTCGTCGCCGCGCGCGTGACCGGATGGACGGCGCACATCCTCGAGCAGCAGGCGGCGAACGCGCTCATCCGCCCCCTGTCGGCCTACGTCGGGCCCGGCGAGCGCCACGTGCCGGGATACACGGGCGCGTGAACGGCACCAGCCGCATGCACGAGAAGGTCGTCATCGTCGCAGGAGCGCGCACGCCCGTCGGATCGTTCGGCGGCGTCTTCGCCGGCACCGACGCGCACCTGCTCGGCGCCGCGGCCGTGACCGAGGCGCTGCGGCGCGCAGGGATCGACGGCGCCGACATCGACGAGGTCGTGATGGGCTGCGTCGGCCAGTACGGCCCCGACGCCTACAACGCGCGACGCGTCGCCCTCGCGGCGGGACTGCCCGACCGCGTGCCGGCGCTCACCGTCAACCGGCTGTGCGGGTCGGGCGTCCAGGCGATCTGGTCGGGCGCTCAGGAGCTGCTCTGGGGCGGCGTCGACGTCGTCGTGGCCGGCGGCGACGAGAGCATGTCGCGGACGCCCTATCTGGCGTACGGCGAGCGCGGCAATGCGCGGCTCGGCGATCGCGCGCTCCAGGACGGCACGCTCGCGTACCTCGTCGACCCGTTCAGCGGCCGCCACATGGGCACGACGGCCGAGAACGTCGCCGAGCGCTACGGCGTCTCACGGGCCGAGCAAGACGCCTTCGCCCTCGAGAGCCAGCGGCGCGCGGCGTCGGATGGCGCGCAGGCCGCGTTCGCGGACGAGATTGTCGCCGTGCGCACGGCCGGGCGCTCTCCCGTCGAGGTCGCGTACGACGAGCATCCCCGTCCGGAGACGACGGCGGAGGCGCTCGCGCGGCTGCGACCCGCCTTCCAGGAGGGCGGCTCGGTGACGGCCGGAAACTCCTCGGGCGTCAACGACGGCGCGGCGGCGACCGTGCTGGTGCGCGAGGCCGACGCGCGGGAGAGGGGGCTGCGCGGACTCGCGACGGTCGAGGCGGTCACGACGGCCGGCATGGACCCTGCGCTCATGGGCTACGCCCCCGTGCTCGCGCTCTCGCGGCTCTGGGAGCGCACGGGTCTCGCCGCGGACGACGTCGACGTGTTCGAGGTGAACGAGGCGTTCGCCGCGCAGGCGGTCGCCGTCATCCGGGACGCCGGCCTCGACCCCGAGCGGGTGAACCCGTACGGCGGCGCGATCGCGCTCGGCCACCCCGTCGGCGCGACGGGCGCCATCCTCACCGTGCGCGCCGCCCTCGACCTGCACCGCCGCGATCTCGAGTACGCGGTCGTGACGCTGTGCATCGGCGGCGGCCAGGCCATCGCGATGCTGCTGCGCCGGTGGGACGGTTGATCAGATGCGGTACGAGGACTCGTCCTCGCGGTGCAGGTGGCGGTACTCGCCCTTGAAGTAGAGGAGGGGCGTGCCCTCGCCGTGCCAGTCCTCGGGGCTGAGCTCGACGACGCGGCCGACGACGATCCAGTGGTCTCCCGCGTCGTACTCGGCCCACAGCTCGGCGTCGACCCACATGAGGGTGCTCGCGATGACGGGGTCGCCCGATGCGGCGGCGTTCCAGTCGATGCCCGCCCACTTGTCCGTGCCCTTGCGCGCGAACTGGCTGGAGACGCCGATCTGCTCGCTCTCGAGGACGTTGACCGCGAAGCGGCCGGTCTCGCGGATGCGGGGCCATGTGGTGGACGTCTTCATGACGCTGAAGGAGACGAGGGGCGGGTCGACCGAGACGCTGTAGAACGACTGGCACGTGAACCCGATGGGCTCTGCCCCGTCGTGTCCCGTCACGATCGTGATGCCCGAGGCGTAGTGGCCCAGGGCGTCGCGGAAGCGGCGCGCGTCGATCGCGGGCGCCTCGAGTGCCGTCTCGGTCATACTGCTCCTCCGCGTCGGGGCCGGCGTCTCCGGCCCTCCCGAGTATGGGAGGTCCGCGTCGCGGGCGGGCGCGGTGTTGCGGGAGGTTTCACCGCCTGACGGCGTGTGACGCCCGAAGCGGTCTGCGGCGCCCGGTCGGCGGGTCGGAAGGCCTCCCGACTGGGAGAGCGCATTCCTGCGCGGTCTTGTCCGGCCAATCACCCCGTGAGGTTTCTCCTGCGATCAAGATCGACGGAAATTATCGCGATATGGGCCATCCGACCCACGTCGACGCGGCGCATCCTGGAACCACCTCAGCCCTCGCACGATGGAGTGACCGTGACAGACGCCCTGCTCGCGACCGCCGCACCCGACGCGGCGATCCCCCCGACCGTCTCGGCCGGGCACGCGATCGTCCGCTCGCTGGAGGCGCACGGGATCCCGCGCGCCTACGTCGTGCCCGGAGAGAGCTTCCTCGAGGTCCTCGACGGCCTGCACTCCTCCTCGATCGAGACGATCGTCTGCCGTCAGGAGGGCGGAGCGGCGTACATGGCCGAGGCGGAGGGAAAGCTCTCCGATCTGCCCGGCGTCGCCATGGTGACGCGCGGACCGGGCGCCGCGAACGCCCTCGTCGGGCTCCACACCGCCTGGCAGGACTCGACGCCGCTCATCCTCTTCGTCGGGCTCATCCCGAAGGACCATCGCGACCGCGAGGCCTTCCAGGAGTTCGACATCCACGGCTGGTTCGACAAGGGCGCCAAGCGCGTGCTCGTCCTCGACTCCGCGGAGCGCGCCAGCGAGACCGTCGCGGAGGCGGTTTTCGCCGCGCGCTCGGGCCGGCCGGGTCCCGTCGTCGTCGGACTCCCCGAGGACATCGTCCGCGAGCACGTCGACGCCTCCGTGCACCCGCCCATCCCCGTGGCGTGCGGCGGCATCGCCGGCCTCGACGCCGCGGCCCTCGTCGAGGCGCTCGCGCAGGCGGAGAAGCCCCTCTTCGTCACCGGCGGCAGCGACTGGACCCCCGAGTCGGCCGCGCAGCTCACGGGATGGCTGGAGCGACAGGGCATCGCGGCCGCCGCGGAATGGCGCACGGAGGGGGTCGTCGCCTTCGATTCGCCGTCGTACGTCGGCCCGATCGGCTACGGGCGCCCGAAGCCGACCTTCGACCTCTTCGAGGAGACCGACCTGCTCGTCTTCATCGGCACGGTCCCGGGCGACGTCCTCACGAGCGGCTACATCGCACGGCAGGGATGGCACCGGCGCAACTTCCTCGTGTCGATGGACCCTCTCCTGCGCGGGCGGTCGGGCGCCGTCTCGCACCAGATCGTCGCCAAGCCGCCCGCGTTCGTCCGCGACCTCGTCGCGCTCGACATCCCGACGCGCCCGCAGTGGGCGGCGTGGACCGCGCGGATGCGGGCCCAGCAGGAGCGCTTCGCCGCCCTCCCCGCCGCCGGGGCGTCGGGCCCCGCCCGCATGGACACCCTCATGGCCGTGCTCGTGCCGCAGCTCGACGACGACGCGCTCGTCACCTTCGGCGCCGGCGAGCACACGAACTGGGCGCACCGGTACTTCCCGACGCGCGCCTACCCGGCCATGGCGAGCGCGGGCAACGGGTCGATGGGCTACTCGGTGCCGTCGGCCGTCACGGCGGCGCTGCTCTTCCCCGGCCGGCAGATCGTGACGATCGCGGGCGACGGCGAGTTCCTCATGAACGGCCAGGAGCTCGCCACGGCACGCCAGCACGGCGCCGCCCCTCTCGTCGTCGTCATGGACAACCAGGAGTACGGCACCATCCGCACGCACCAGGAGCGGCACCATCCCGGTCGCGTCTCCGGCACGCAGCTCGTGAACCCCGACTTCGCCGCGATGGCGACGGCCTTCGGGGGCGCGGGCTTCCGGGTCGAGCACGACGCCGACGTGCCGGATGCCGTCGCCGGCACCCTCGCCGCCACACGGGAGGGGCGCTTCGCCCTCATCCACCTCGTCGTCGGCCAGCGCGAGCAGGCCTACTGAACGGGCTCATCCGAGCCGCCACCGGAAACACACGAAGGAGATTCCCATGAACGCTCCCGCAGCGACCCTCGAGTTCGACACCGACGCCCTCGACTTCACGCAGATCCCGGTCTGGTACGACCGCCACCCCTCGCAGGCCGAGGGCGAGGACGACTGACACCGAAAGGCCATCCGCCTGCCGACCTCACATCTGATTCCGCGTTTTCCGGTGTGCTTTCGTCCAACGGATATCCGTTGGATGAGAGCACAGGCCGGGGTCAGAGGGCGGCGATCGTCCAGGCGGCGATCTCGTGGGAGGAGCCCGGCTCCAGCACCACGAGGTCGTCACCCGAGTTGAACGCATCGGGCGGGCACGTCATCGGCTCGACGGCGAGGCCGGCGCGGTGGCCGGAGCCGCCGCCGGGCAGATCGGCGGTGTGGATCTGGACCCACGGGCACCGGCCATCCCAGGTCATGCGCACCCCCGCGCCGCCGGGCGCGGTGAGCCGTACGCTCGCCGCGCCTTCTGCGTCACGCGTGAGGCCCGTGAACGCGTGGTCGATCTCGACGGCGCCGAGCGGCCGCGCGACGCGGAAGTCGAACCGATCCGCGTCGTCCGACACGGGGGCCGTGCCCGTCGGCACGAGCCGATCGGGGGTGACCTCGAGCACCGTGTCGGCGGGCAGCTCGAGCGTCCAGTCGTCGACGACGCCGGCGGCCGCCACGAGGTAGGGATGGGGGCCCGTGCCGAACGGCGCGCGCGTCGCGCTGGCGTTCGCGGCCGACACCGTCTGCGTGAGCCCCGCCTCGGCGTCGAGCGCGTAGGTCGTCGTGACGGTCACGCGCCACGGGTACGCGTCCTGCGGGGCGATCGTCGCCGCGAGCGTCACGGACGACTCCGTCTCGGCCACGACGGAGAAGTCGGCCCACGACAGCAGGCCGTGGAGGGCGTGGCCGCGAGCCGGCTCCGTGAGCGCGAGCTGGTGCTCCTCGCCGTCGAAGGCGTAGCGGCCGTCGACCACGCGGTTGGGCCAGGGCGCGAGCGTCGTGCCGCGGTACGCGGGGCGCACCTCGGATGCGGCGAACGGCACGACGAGATCGCGCCCCTCGAAGGTCAGGGCGCGGAGCGAGGCTCCGACGCTCGCGACGGCGGCTTCGTAGCCGCCTGCGCGGAGGATGTGCTGCGTTCCCGAGACGTCGGCGTGCGTGGTCATATCGTTCCCTCGTCGGATGTGCGCGCTCACATGGCGCGGATGCCAGTATCGCGTGCACTGGCCGCCGACGCGAACCGGCGCCCTCCGTGCGCGACGCTGCCCTCGGGCGGGGCTCCGTGAGCACCGTGTGAGGATCCCGCTCCGCTCCCGTATGGGTTCCGTGAGGACCCGGGAGAGGACGGCGCCGGCGGTGTTGCATCGGGACGTGCGCCCGACCGGGCGCCCGGCCCCCGCTGGCCGCACGCCTTCCGAATGGAGTCGCTGTGCTCGACGTCGCCTACCTGCTCGGTGCGCTCGTCCTCTTCCTCGTCGTCGGACTCGTCGCGAAGGCGGTGGAGCGGCTGTGATCGCCTTCGCCGCGATCGCGGCCGCGCTCGGCGTGTCCGCCGTCGTCTACCTCGTGATCGCGCTCGTGAAGCCGGAGCGGTTCTGATGCCGTGGCTCCTCGCCCTCGCGGGGCTCGCCACCGTCGCCGCCATCCTGGCGGTGCTCTACCGTCCCCTCGGCGACTACATGGCGCACGTCTACGCGTCGCCGCGCGACCTCCTCATCGAGCGCGGCGTGTACCGCCTCATCGGCGTGTCCCCGCGCTCCGAGCAGACCTGGCAGGCGTACCTGCGCGGGGTGCTCGCGCTGTCGGCCGTCGGCGTCGTCCTCCTCTACGCGCTGCAGCGCGCCCAGCCGCTCCTCCCCCTCGCGTTCGGGCTCCCCGCCCCGTCGGAGGACCTGTCGTTCAACACCGCGATCTCGTTCGTCACGAACACGAACTGGCAGTCGTACTCGCCCGAGCAGACGCTCGGCCACACCGTGCAGGCCGCGGGCCTCGCCGTGCAGAACTTCGTCTCGGCCGCCGTCGGGATGGCCGTCGCCGTCGCCCTCGTGCGCGGTTTCGCACGGCGCTCGTCCGGCACGCTCGGGAACGTGTGGGTCGACCTCGTGCGCGGATGCGTGCGCATCCTGCTGCCGTTCTCCGTCATCGCGGCGCTCGTGCTCCTCGCGGGCGGAGTCGTGCAGAACCTCTCCGGTCTCACGGAGGTGCAGACCCTCGCGGGCGGCACGCAGGCCATCCCAGGCGGCCCCGTCGCCTCGCAGGAGGCGATCAAGCTGCTCGGCACGAACGGCGGCGGGTTCTTCAACGCGAACTCGGCTCATCCGTTCGAGAACCCGAGCCCGTGGACGAGCCTGTTCGAGGTCGTCCTCATGCTCGCCATCCCGTTCGCGCTCCCTCGCACCTTCGGGCGGATGGTCGGCGACGACCGGCAGGGCCTCGCCGTCGCGGCCGCCATGGCGGTGCTCTTCACGGTCTCGCTCGCGGCGCTCACCGCCTTCGAGCTCGCAGGCTCCGGAGCAGCGCCCGAGCTCGCCGGAGGCGCCCTGGAAGGCAAGGAGACGCGCTTCGGGGTGATCGGCTCGACGCTCTTCGGCTCCACGAGCACGCTGACGTCGACGGGGGCCGTGAACGCCATGCACGACTCGTTCACGGCGCTCGGCGGCATGATGCCGATGATCAACATGATGCTCGGTGAGCTCGCGCCTGGCGGCGTCGGGTCCGGCCTGTACGGGATGCTCGTCATCGCGATCGTCGCCGTGTTCATCGCGGGGCTCCTCGTCGGACGCACCCCCGAGTACCTCGGGAAGAAGATCGGGCGGCGCGAGATGACGCTCGCGAGCCTGTACATCCTCGTCACCCCCGTGCTCGTCCTCGTCGGGACGGCGCTGAGCCTCGCCCTCCCCGGCGTCCGCGACGACGTCGCCTCGACGTCGATCGCGAACCCCGGCGTGCACGGACTCTCCGAGGTGCTCTACGCGTTCACATCGGCCGCCAACAACAACGGTTCGGCGTTCGCCGGCCTCACGGCGAACACGCCGTGGCTCAACACGGCGCTGGGCGTCGCGATGCTGCTCGGGCGCTTCGTGCCGATCGCGCTCGTGCTCGCCCTCGCCGCATCGCTCGCCGCGCAGGCCGCCGTCCCCGCGACGGCCGGCACGCTCCCCACCCATCGGCCGCTCTTCGTCGGCCTGCTCGTCGGGACGATCGTCGTCGTGACGGCGCTCACCTACTTCCCCGTTCTCGCGCTGGGTCCCCTGGCGGAAGGGCTGCTGTGATGTCCACGATCCTGAAGGAGGCGCCCGTCGCGGCGCCCCGCACCCGCGCACGCGGCCTTTCCGCTGCGCAGCTGCGCGACGCCGTCCCCGGTGCCGTGCGCAAGCTCGACCCGCGCACGCAGTGGCGCAACCCCGTCATGTTCCTCGTCTGGGCGGGCGCGGCTCTCACGACGGCGATCGCCGTCGCCGAGCCGTTCCTCGGCGGGCCGGAGGCCTCCGGCGGCACCCCCGTGCCACTGTCGTTCACTCCGGTCATCGCGGGATGGCTGTGGCTGACGGTGCTCTTCGCCAACCTCGCCGAGTCGGTCGCGGAGGGCCGGGGGAAGGCGCAGGCCGACACGCTGCGGCAGACGCGCACGAGCACGATGGCGCGACGACTCCCGGCGTACCCCGCCGATGCCGTCCGCATCGAGGAGGTGCCGTCGGCCGAGCTGCGCCGCGGCGACGTCGTCGTCGTCTCGGCGGGAGAGCTCATCCCCGGCGACGGCGACATCGTGGAGGGGATCGCGAGCGTCGACGAGTCGGCCATCACGGGAGAGTCCGCGCCCGTCATCCGGGAGTCCGGCGGCGACCGCAGCGCCGTCACGGGCGGCACGCGCGTGCTGTCGGACCGCATCGTCGTGCGCATCACGTCGAAGCCGGGCGAGACGTTCGTCGATCGGATGATCGCGCTCGTCGAGGGCGCGTCGCGCCAGCACACGCCCAACGAGATCGCGCTGAACATCCTGCTCGCGAGCCTGTCGATCGTGTTCGTCGTCGTCGCCCTCGTGCTGAACCCGATCGCCTCGTTCGCGGCGGCGCCCGTCAGCATCCCCGTGCTCGTCGCCCTGCTCGTGTGCCTCATCCCGACGACGATCGGGGCGCTGCTGAGCGCCATCGGCATCGCGGGCATGGACCGTCTAGTGCAGCGCAACGTGCTCGCGATGTCAGGGCGCGCCGTGGAGGCGGCCGGCGACGTCACGACGCTGCTGCTCGACAAGACGGGCACCATCACCTACGGCAACCGGCGCGCGGCGGCGTTCGAGCCCGTCGGCGGCGCCGACGCGGGCGAGCTGGTGCGGATGGCCGCGCTGTCGTCGCTCGCGGACCCCACACCCGAGGGCGCGTCGATCGTCGAGCTCGCGAGCGCGCAGGGCGCCGACGTCTCCCCCGCGCCCGGCGAGGTCGTGCCGTTCACGGCGCAGACGCGGATGTCGGGGCTCGACGCGGAAGACGGCACGCGCATCCGGAAGGGGGCGGGGTCGGCCGTCCTCGCCTGGCTCGAGGAGGACGGCCGCCGTGTGCCGTCCGGCACGCGCGCCGCGTTCGACGCGATCGTCGACGGCATCGCGCGGTCGGGCGGCACGCCGCTCGCCGTCGCCGTCGAGGATGCCGACGGCACCGGCAGGCTGCTGGGCGTCGTCCACCTCAAGGACGTCGTCAAGGACGGGCTCGGAGCCCGGTTCGCCGAGCTCCGCGCCATGGGCATCCGCACCGTCATGGTCACGGGCGACAACCCGCTCACCGCCGCGGCGATCGCGCAGGAGGCCGGGGTCGACGATTTCCTCGCCGAGGCGACCCCCGAGGACAAGCTCGCGTACATCCGGAGGGAGCAGGAGGGCGGACGCCTCGTCGCCATGACGGGCGACGGCACGAACGACGCCCCGGCGCTCGCGCAGGCCGATGTCGGCGTGGCGATGAACTCGGGCACGTCGGCGGCCAAAGAGGCGGGCAACATGGTCGACCTCGACTCCGATCCGACGAAGCTCATCGACATCGTGCGCATCGGGAAGCAGCTGCTCATCACGCGGGGCGCGCTCACGACGTTCTCCATCGCGAACGACATCGCCAAGTACTTCGCGATCATCCCCGCCATGTTCATGGGCGTCTTCCCGCAGCTCTCGGCCCTCAACGTCATGGGGCTGCACTCCCCCGCGTCGGCCGTGCTCTCGGCCGTCGTCTTCAACGCGCTCGTCATCGTCCTGCTCATCCCCCTCGCCCTGCGCGGGGTGCGGTTCCGCGCGGGCGACGCGTCGAGCATCCTCGGCCGCAACCTCGCCGTCTACGGCGTGGGAGGCGTCATCGCGCCCTTCGCGGGCATCTGGGCGATCGACCTCGTCGTCCGCCTCCTCCCCGGTTTCTGACCCGCATCCGAACAGGAGCATGCATCCCATGCGATCGACCATCCGCACCCTCTGGGTCGCCGTCCGCACCCTCGCCCTCGCCACCGCCGCCCTGGGCGTCGGCTACACGCTGCTCGTCACGGGTCTCGGCCAGCTGCTGCTGCCGGCGCAGGCGAACGGCTCCCTCGTGACAGGCGCCGACGGCGAGGTCGTCGGCTCCGCGCTCCTCGGGCAGTCGTTCACGGACGCCGACGGCGAGCCGCTGGCGGAGTACTTCCAGCCCCGGCCGTCCGCGTCCGGCTACGACCCGGCCGCATCCGGCGGGTCCAACCTGGGGCCGGAGAACCCCGACCTCGTCGCCGCGATCGCGGAGCGCCGCGCCGAGGTCGCGGCCCTCGAGGGCGTCGCCGCGAGCGCCGTCCCCGCCGACGCCGTGACGGCGTCCGCCTCCGGCCTCGACCCGCACATCAGCCCGGCCTACGCGGCCATCCAGGTCGATCGCGTCGCGGCGGCGCGGGGCCTCTCGCCCGAGGTCGTCGCCGACCTCGTCGCCGCGTACACGAGCGGGCGCGTGCTCGGATACCTTGGGGAGCCGACGGTGGACGTCCTCGCGCTCAATCTCGCGCTGGACGAGCGGGAGGGCTGACATGACCGGACGCGGGCGGCTGCGGGTGCTGCTCGGCGCCGCTCCGGGGGTCGGGAAGACGTACGCCATGCTCGAGGAGGGCCATCGGATGGCCGCCGAGGGCGCCGACGTCGTCGTCGCGGTCGTCGAGACGCACGGCAGGGCGGCGACGGCCGCGATCGCCGAGGGGCTCGAGACGGTGCCGCCGCGCCGCATCGCGTACCGCGGGGTGGAACTCGCCGAGATGGATCTCGACGCCGTGCTCGCGCGGCGGCCCGACATCGCCCTCGTCGACGAGCTCGCGCACGCCGACGCGCCGGGGTCGCGGAACGCGAAGCGCTGGCAAGACGTCGAGGAGCTGCTCGCGGCGGGGATCGACGTCGTCTCGACCGTGAACGTGCAGCACATCGAGTCGCTCGGCGACGTCGTGGAGGGCATCACGGGCGTCGTGCAGCGCGAGACCATCCCGGACGCCGTGCTGCGCGGCGCCGACCAGGTCGAGGTCGTCGACCTCGCGCCCGCTGCGCTGCGCGACCGGCTCTCCGGCGGGCTCGTCTACCCCGCAGAGCGCATCGACGCGGCCATGTCGAACTACTTCCGGCTCGGCAACCTCACGGCGCTGCGCGAGCTCGCGCTGCTGTGGCTGGCCGACGAGGTCGACCAGGCGCTCAAGACCTACCGGGCGGAGCACGGCATCCGCAGCCGCTGGGAGGCGAGGGAGCGGGTCGTCGTGGCGCTGACGGGCGGCGCGGAGGGCGAGACGCTGCTGCGCCGCGGCGCGCGGATCGCCGCGCGCTCGGCGGGCGGCGAGCTGCTCGCCGTGCACGTCACGACGCAGGACGGGCTGCGCGCCGCCGACCCCTCGGCGCTCGCCCGCCAGCGCGAGCTCGTGGAGACGCTCGGCGGCACGGCGCACCAGGTGGTGGGCGACGACGTGCCCCGATCGCTCGTCGCCTTCGCCCGCTCGGTCGACGCGACCCAGCTCGTCATCGGCGTGAGCCGACGCAGCCGGCTCACCGCCCTCCTCACGGGGCCGGGGATCGGGGCCACGGTCATCCGGGAGTCGGGCGACATCGACGTGCACATCGTGTCGCACGCCGCGGCGGGCGGCGGCTTCGCGCTGCCTCGGCTGGGCGGGGCGCTCACGGCGCGGCGCCGCATCGCGGGCTTCGCGCTCGCGCTCGTCGCGGGCCCCCTGCTCACGTGGCTGCTCACAGCGCTGCGCACCCCCGAGTCGATCACGAGCGACGTGCTGAGCTACCAGCTGCTCGTCGTGGTCGTCTCGCTCGTCGGCGGCATCTGGCCCGCCCTCTTCGCCGCCGTGCTGTCGGGCCTCACCCTCGACTACTTCTTCGTCGACCCGCTCTACACGGTGCACGTGCACGAGCCCCTTCACCTGCTCGCACTGTTCCTCTACGTCACGATCGCCGTGCTCGTGAGCGTCGTCGTCGACACGGCCGCACGCAAGACCCGCGCGGCACGCCGTGCGGCGGCCGAGTCGGAGCTGCTCGCCGCCGTCTCCGGAGGCGTGCTGCGCGGCCAGGGAGCCGTCCAGGCGCTCGTCGAGCGGGCGCGGGAGGCGTTCGGGCTGACGGGCGTGCGCCTCCTCTCCGGCGACGAGGTCGTCGCGACGAGCGGCGAACCCGTCCCCGACGGGCGCAGCACGGCCATCCCCGTGGGCGAGCGGGCGGCGCTCGAGCTGCACGGGCCGGACCTGCGCGCCTCGGAGCGCCGGCTGCTGTCCGTCGTCGTCGCGCAGCTGGCGGCGGCGCTCGACCGGCGCGACCTCGCAGAGGCGGCGAGCGAGGTCGAGCCGCTCGCCGCGTCGGAGCGGGTGCGGAGCGCCCTCCTGTCGGCGCTCAGCCACGATCTTCGCCGCCCGCTCGCGTCGGCGACGGCGGCCGTGGGAGGACTCCGGATGGCCGGGGCCGCGCTGTCGGACGACGACAGGGCCGAGCTGCTCGCGACGGCGGACGAGAGCCTCACGGCGCTCGCGACGCTCGTAACCGACCTGCTCGACGTCTCCCGGCTGCAGGCGGGCGTCCTCGCCATCTCCGTCTCGCCCGTCGACGCGGCCGACATCGTGCTCCCCGCGCTCGACGAGCTCGGCGCCGGCCCCGACGCCGTGGAGCTCGACCTCGATGCCACGGCGCCGCCCGCGCTGGCCGACCCCGTGCTGCTGCAGCGCGTGCTCGTGAACCTCCTCGCCAACGCCCTCCGCCACTCGCCGGAGGGGTCGCGCGTGCGGGTGACGACGAGCGCCTTCGGGGGACGCGTCGAGATCCGCGTCGTCGACCACGGGCCCGGCATCCCCGCGGAGCGCCGCGACGAGGTGTTCGTGCCGTTCCAGCGTCTGGGCGACACCGACAACACCACGGGACTGGGCCTCGGGCTCGCCCTCTCGAAGGGGTTCGCCGAGGGGATGGGCGGCACCCTCTCCCCCGAGGACACGCCGGGAGGCGGCCTCACCATGGTCGTGTCGCTGCCCGCGTCGCCTAGCGTGGAGATCTCATGAGGATCCTCATCGCCGACGACGACCCGCAGCTCGTCCGCGCCCTCCGCATCACCCTCGCCGCGAAGGGCTACGAGGTCGTCACGGCCGCCGACGGCGCGCAGGCGATCGCGGCAGCCGTCGACCGCAGGCCCGACCTCTTCCTCCTCGACCTCGGCATGCCGCAGCTCGACGGCCTCGAGGTCATCCAGGCCATCCGCGGATGGTCGGAGGCGCCCATCCTCGTCGTATCGGGGCGGGCGGGTGCGGCCGACAAGGTCGACGCCCTCGACGCGGGGGCCGACGACTACGTCACGAAGCCGTTCGCGATCGAGGAGCTGCTGGCCCGCATCCGAGCGCTCACGCGCCGCGTGCCGTCGCACGACGCCGAGCCGACCGTGCGCTTCGGCGATGTGACGGTCGACCTCGCGGCCCGCATCGTCACGCGCGAGGTCGACGGATCGCCGCAGCCCGTGCGGCTGACGCCCACGGAGTGGCAGGTGCTCGAGCTGCTCATCCGCCATCCCGGGAGCCTCGTCACACGGCAGACGCTGCTCACGAGCATCTGGGGGTCCGAGCACGTGACCGACACCGGGTATCTGCGGCTCTACCTGTCGCAGCTGCGCAAGAAGCTCGAGGTCGATCCCGCGGCGCCGCGGCATCTGCTGACCGAGGCGGGGATGGGCTACCGGCTCGTGCTCGACGGCTGACGGCGTCCACCCGCCGTTCACCCGCGACGCCTACCGTCGCCGCGATGCGACGACAGGGGATGCGGCTCGACATCCAGGGGCTGCGCGCGATCGCGGTGCTCGCGGTGCTGCTCGACCATGCCCGCATCCCGGGGTTCGCGGGGGGCTACGTCGGGGTCGACGTGTTCTTCGTCGTGTCGGGGTTCCTCATCACGGGCCACCTGCTGCGGGAGCTCCGCGAGCACGGCCGCATCCGGTTCGCGGCGTTCTGGGCGCGCCGGGCGCGCCGCCTGCTGCCCGCCGCCCTGTCCGTGCTGGCGGCGACGACCGGGGCGGCCCTCGTGCTGATGTCGCCGCTGCGGCTGGAGACCGTGCTGCACGACGCCGTCGCGACGGCGCTGTACGTGCCGAACCTGCGGTTCGCCGCCCTGCAGACCGACTACCTCGCGGGCACGGAGCCGTCGCCGTTCCAGCACTACTGGTCGCTCGGCGTCGAGGAGCAGTTCTACCTGCTGTGGCCGCTCGCTCTCGCGGGCCTCTGGCTGGCGCTCCGACGACGAACCGGCGGCCCCGGCATCGGCATGGGCGTGGGCGTCGGCGCGATCGCCGTGCTGTCGTTCGCCGCGTGCCTCGTCGTGGGCGCGTCGTCGCAGCCCTGGGCGTTCTTCTCGCTGCCGACGCGGGCGTGGGAGCTCGCCGTCGGCGGACTCGTGGCGTGGGCGGGGATGCGGCGTGGCGTGCGCGAGGGCGGTGTTCGCAAGGGCGGCGTGCGCGAGCGGATGGCTGCGGTCGCCGCGTGGGCGGGGCTCGCGGCGATCGCCGCCTCGGTGGCGGCCTTCGACGCGACGACGCCCTGGCCGGGTCCGGCGACGCTCGCGCCCGTGCTGGGGACGGCGGTCGTCATCGCTTTCGGACAGGCGCAGGGCGGGCCTGCCGCGCTGCTGAGCGTGCCGCCGGCGGTGTTCGTCGGGGGGATCTCGTACGCGCTGTACCTCGTGCACTGGCCGATCCTGGTGCTCGTCGCCGAGCGGATGCCGCCCGGCAGGGAGCTCCCGGCCGTCGGGGGCGCCGTGTGCGTCGTCCTGTCGGTGCTGCTCGCCTGGCCGCTGCATCGGCATGTCGAGGAGCGGTTCCGCCGGCCGCGGGTCGCGGGGCGCCCCCGCGCCGACGCGCGCGCGCTCGTCGGGGCGCTCGCCGCGTCGCTCGTGCTCGTGGCGGCGTTCACCGGTTCGCAGGCGGCGGTCGCGCTGCGCCCGCTCGATGCGGGGCGCTCGGCTCCGACCTCGGCGGAGCTCGCCCCGCTGCCGTCGGGCACGCCGTTCGTCCCGGACAACCTCGCCCCCGCGCTCGCCGACGCGGCGGCGGATACGGGCGAGGTGTACGGGAACGGATGCCAGCAGGGCAGGTCCGCGGCGGAGCTCGTGACGTGCGACGTCGGCGAGGCGGGCGCCGACGTGCAGGTCGCGCTGTTCGGGGACTCCCACGCCGGTCGGCTGTTCCCGGCTCTCGCCCGCGTGGCGGAGGAGGAGGGCTACCTGCTGCGGACGTACCTCAAGAGCGGCTGCCGCTCGCTCGAGACCGAGGCGGGGTGGGAGGACGCCCGACCGGACTGCGCGCAGTGGCGGGAGGAGGCGCTCGCCGCTCTCGAGGCCGATCCGCCCGATGTCGTGGTCCTGGCGAGCCACGTGCCTCCGATGCCGGACCGCGACCCCGTGACGCTGCAGGGACGGTGGGAGGCGGGTGTCGCGGCGGTGCTCGACCGCCTGCCGGCGGAGTCGCGGCCCGTGCTCGTGCAGGACAACCCCGGGCTCGCGTTCTCGGCGCCGCTGTGCCTGTCGTCGCACCTGTCGTCGGCGTCGTCATGCGGGGCCGACCGCGACGAGGCGCTCAACGCGCCCGTGCGCGCCGCGATCGCGCACGTCGGCGAGGCCGCGGGCGCGCCCGTCGTCGACGCCGTGGATCTGATGTGCGACGCCGAGCGGTGCCCGGCCATCATCGGGGCGACCCTCGTGTACTCCGACGATCACCATCTGACGGCGACGTTCGCCGCGCAGCTGGCGCCCGCGATCGGGGCCGGGATCGAAGAGGCGCTCGCCCGTCAGCGCGGCGGCGCCGTCGACTCGCGGATGATCAACTCCGTCCCGAGCTCGACCTTCTGCGACGCCAGCGGCCTGTCGTCGGACAGGTCGATGAGCATCTCCGTCGCGAGCGACGCCATCTCCGCGAGGGGCTGCCGCACGGTCGTGAGCGCGGGCGCCAGCCATCCGGCGAGCGGGAGGTCGTCGTAGCCGACGACCGACAGGTCGTCCGGCACCCGCAGCCCGAGCTCGTGCGCCGCCCGCAGCACCCCGAGCGCCTGCGCGTCGGACCCCGCGAAGACGGCGGTGGGGCGGTCGCTCCGGCGCAGCAGCTCGATGCCGTGCTCGTGCCCGGCCGGGACCTCGAAGCTCCCCCACCGGATGAGCTCCGGCACGACGTCGAGGCCCGCCTCCGCATGGGCGCTCCGGAACCCGTCGACCCGCGCGCGGCTGCAGAGCACGTCCTCCGGCCCCGAGATCATCCCGATCCTCGTGTGCCCCAGCTCGATGAGATGCCGTGTCGCCGCGAGGCCACCGCTCCAGTTGTTGGACCCGACGGTCGGCACGCCGGCGGGCGTCTCCCCGTCGGTGTCGAGCACGACGAAGGGGATGGACCGCGCCCGCAGCTGCCTCCGCTGCGTGTCGTCGAGGCGCGAGAGCACGAGCAGCACGCCCCGCGTGCCGCGCGCCGTGATGCTGTCGATCCACTCCTGCGGCGGCCGATGCGAGCCGCCGAGCTCGGTGAGGACCACGCCGACGCGGTGGGGGGCGGCCGCGCGCTCCACCCCGACGATGATCTCCTGCGCCCACGTGCTGCCGAACTCGTGGAAGACGAGGTCGAGCAGGCCCCTCGTGCGCGTCGGCGAATCGGCGCCGACGGGCTTGCGGTAGTCGTACCGGGCCAGCGCCGCCTCGACCCTGGAGCGCGTCTCGGCGGCGACGTCGCTGCGCCCGTTCAGGACGCGCGACACGGTCGGCACCGACACCCCGACCTCCTGCGCGATGGTCGCGATCGTCGCACGTCCTCGAGCCATCTCGACCTCTCCCGGACCGGCACCTCCCGTCCATCCTAGGCGAGCGTCCGGAACGGTCCCGCGCCCCGTCACGGCAGCTCGACGCGCAGCTCCGCCGGCCCCGCCGGAGCCTCGAACCGGGCCGACCGGCCGCCGGCCCGCACCTCGAACGCGCCCGCGAACGCGCGCAGCGCGATCCGGCCGTCCTCGTCGGTCCGCAGTCGCGCGGGGGCGAGCCACCACTCGCCGCGGATCAGCGAGCGCAGGGCGTCGTAGGCCGGCTTGGGCGTCCCGTCGCGGCGGATGAGCCCGCTCGGCGCGCCGAGCCATGCCGTCTCGTCGTCGAAGCCCCAGTACGTCACGGCCTCCACCGACGGTTGCGCGACGAGGGAGCGGTAGTGCCGGACGATCTCATCCGCCTGCCTCTCCTCGCCGTCCGGCGTCGACGGCCAGTCGTCCACGACGTGGTCGTTGAGGTCCTCGATCTCGGCGGGCATGAGCGCCCCCGACACGAGCGACGTCTCCGTCCAGTGCAGCGGCAGCCCGAACCGCGCGAACCTCTCGCTGACCTCGGCCGCGCGCTCTTCGCCCCGGTACCCCTGGTGCATGTGCGACTGCAGTCCGATCGCGTCGATGCGGACGCCCGCGTCGAGCACCTCCTCGATGAGCCGCTCGTAGTCGGGTCCGAGATCGAAGTCGTTGACGACGAGCTGCGCACGGGGGTTCGCGGCGCGCGCCTCGTCGACCGCCAGGCGGATGAGCTCCACGCGTCCGTGCTTCTCGCACAGCCGCGAGACGGCGTTGCGGATGCCGTCCGGCTCGTTCGCGAAGCGCGGCATGATGACCGCCTCGTTGACGACGTCCCAGGCGTCGATCAGCCCGGCGAAGCCGCCGACCTCGCGGCGGATCCGTCCGCACAGGGCGGCCTCCGCCTCGTCGAGGGGGAGCCTGTCGACCCACGGCGCCTTCACCGTGTGCCACACGAGCGGATGGCCCTTGAGCCGGGCGCCGCGATCGGCCAGATCGCGCGCACGCCGCCTCAGCTCGGCCTCCCCCGTGCGGCCTCGCTCCGGCTCGTACCTGCCCCAGTACACCGTCAGAGTCGCGGTGTCGAAGAGGTCGAGCCACCGGGCCAGCATCGCGTCGCCGCCGGAGCCGGGGGCCGTGCATCCGAACGCGAGCGCGTGGCGCAGCTGCACGACCTCGACCTCGGCGTCGGCGAGCGGCGCGCCCTGCGCGTCCACGATCCGCACGACGGCGTCGGTCTCGCGATGGCGCAGGCCCTGCGGGGCTGCGGTGGCGGTGTTCATGCGACGAACCTCTCTCCCACGTGCTCCTCGACGGGGCGGGCGACGACGCGCAGGAGCAGCGCGAAGACCCAGGCGGACAGCAGCAGCGCGGCCTCCGACGCGAACGCGACGACGGCGACGGCGACGAGGGCGAGCGACGCGAACGCAAGCGACGCACGCCACTGGCTGAACGCCGACGACAGCGCGATCCGGGCGGCGTCGCGCGTGCGGAACGAGAAGTACGCGGTGATCACGAGCAGATGGCCCGACCAGAGCGCGAGCGCGGCGAGCAGGGCGATCGCCGCGCCGCGCAGCCCCGCCCCTCCCGGCACGTCGGCGGCGGCGGCGGCGACGATGTCGACGACGAGGAGCGCGGCGGCCGCGAGGACCGGCGCCCACCAGCGCAGCACGTCGCCCGTGTTGCGGGCGAGCCCGCGCCAGAGCGCCCTCGCCGGCCGCAGATCGTGTTCGGCCTGCCATGCACGCTGCGCGTAGAGGGCCGCCGACAGCGCGGGTGCGACCGGCAGGAGCGCGACGACCCCCAGCACCGCGATCCCGATGGCGGGCGACGTCCCCTCCGCGCGGCCCAGCACGACCCACGCCGCGAGCGTGGGCGAGCAGAGCAGCGCGAGGAAGCCCGCGAGGACCATCCAGCGGTACACGACCGCGGACGCGCGGGAGAGCACGCCGGTCCCGACCTCGTCGACGACCCCGGCCATCCGTCAGCCCTTCACCGAGCCGAGCATGACGCCCGACACGAAGTAGCGCTGCACGAACGGGTACACGCACAGGATCGGGATCACCGTGAGGATCATCGTCACCGACTGGATGTTCGCGTTGAGGTCGGCCGCGGTGCTGCCGACCGCCGCGCTCTCGCTCGCCGTCGTCGACGCGCCCGCGATGAGGTTGCGCAGGAACAGCGTCACGGGGAACAGCTCGTTCCTGTCGAGGTAGAGGAACGCACCGAACCAGTCGTTCCAGAACGCCACCGAGTAGAACAGCACCATCGTCGCGATCACGGCCTTCGACAGCGGCAGGACGATGCGCGTGAAGATCCCGAACCATCCGAGCCCGTCGATCTGCGCGGCCTCCTCGAGCTCGGTGGGCAGGTTCTCGAAGAACGACTTCATGACGAGCAGGTTGAACACCGAGATCGCGCCCGGCAGCACGATGGCCCACATCGTGTTCTTCATGCCGAGCGACGAGATGAGCACGTAGTTCGGCACGAGACCGCCGTTGAAGAACATCGTGAACACGGCGATCCCGATGAGCAGGGCGCGCCCGCGAAGGTGGTGCTTGGCGAGCACGTACGCGTAGCTCGTCGTGAGCGCCATCGCGATCGCGGTGCCCACCACCGTGTAGAGCACGGTGTTGCCGTAGTTGCGCCAGAACATCCCGTTGCCGATCACGGCGGCGTAGGTGTCGGTGTTGAAGCCGACGGGCCAGAAGCTCACGAGGCCCGCCTTGATGGCGCCGGAGGAGCTGAACGACTGCGCGATCACCGTGATGAACGGGTAGAGCATCGCGAGGCACACGCCCACGAGCAGCGCCGTGTTGACGATCGTGAAGACGCGGTAGCCCAGGGAGTCCCTGGTGCCGGCGGTGCGCGACGGTGCGCGGGGGGTCAGGGTCACCACAGGCTCGTTCCCACCATTCGTCGGGACAGGTAGTTGGCGCCGAGCACCATCACGAGGCCGATGAGGGCCTGGAAGAGCCCGATGGCGGCGGCGTAGCTGAGGTTGTTCGACACGAGGCCGACGCGGTAGAGGTACGTGGAGATGACGTCGCCCGTCGAGTAGGTGAGGGGGTTGTACAAGAGCAGCACCTTCTCGAACCCGACGTTGAGGAACGACCCGATGTTGAGGATGAGCAGGGTGATCATGGTGGGCCGGATGCCGGGGAGCGTCACATGCCAGATCTGCTGCAGGCGGTTCGCCCCGTCGATGCGGGCGGCCTCGTAGAGCGACTCGTCGATCGTCGTGAGGGCGGCCAGATACAGGATGGTCCCCCATCCGACGGTCTGCCAGGCCTCGGACGCGACGTAGACGACGCGGAACCACTCCGGCCTCTGCAGGAACGGGATCGCCTCGCCGCCGACGGCCGTGATGATCTGGTTGACCGTGCCCTGCAGCGACAGGAGCTGCATGACCATGCCCACGACGATGACGACGGAGAGGAAGTGCGGCAGATACGAGATCGACTGCACGACCCTCTTGAACGCGTGCTTGCGCACCTCGTTGAGCAGGAGGGCGAGGATGATCGGGAGCGGGAAGCAGACGAGGAGCGTCAGCCCGCCGAGGATCGCGGTGTTCGCGAAGACCTGCCAGAAGGCGGGGTCCTTGACGAACATCTCGACGTAGCGCAGACCCACCCACTCCTCGCCGAAGATGCTCCCGCCCGGCCGGAACCGGCGGAACGCGATGACGTTGCCGAGCATCGGCGCGTACCGGAAGATCGCGAAGAAGACCAGCGGAAGCAGCGCCAGCGCATAGAGCTGCCAGTCGCGACGCAGCGCCTTCCGCCACGGGGTGCGGCCCCTGCGGCGCGCGCCGCGGCGCGAGGGCCCTGCGGTCGTGATGACCCTCGTCGTCGTGGCCCCCGGCGGGGCGGATGACGGGTTCGCGGCGAGCGCCGCGCCCGAGGTCGTCGATGTCATGTCGTCGTCCCTTCGACGCCTCCGGCCGCCGCGGGGGCGGCGG
>NZ_JBSHGQ010000040.1:0-36062 GCF_053617895.1 Microbacterium sp. NPDC055683
CGGATATCCGTTGGACGAAAGCACACCCGAAAACGTGGAAACGAGTGCGGGTTCGGCACGCGGATGGGCTCTCGGCGGCCCGGCGGGCAGGGGTCATGCGACCGCGACGCCGGCCTGCGCGGCGATGCGCGCGGCGCGCACCGGGTCGACGGGGCCATCCCGCACGACGACCTCCAGGTCGAGCACCAGCTCCTCCCCCGCCGCGAGCACCCGACGCTCCTCGACGGCGACCGCGGGCCCGAACCCCGCGTACCCGCCCGTGCGCACGAACCACGGCATGCCCCCGCGCGTGACCGCGACGAGCGACGCGGCCGGCGTCGACACCGCGAGCCACGGCGAGCGCGAGCCGTGCACGACGTCGGTGCCGCCGCCGTCGGCGGAGAAGACGTCGGCGTCGCCGAAGGGCGTCCGCCAGAACACGCCGCCGTAGAACGCCCCCTCGCGTCCGTTCGTCTGCGGGCTGCCGAACTCGACGCCGTCGGCCGCCGCGACGAGTCGCGAGACCCAGCGCAGCCGCCATCCGCCCGCCATGCCCTCGACTCGGATCGCACGCTCCTCCGTGATCAGCGCCCGGCCGTCCGCGCCGTGCCACGCGAGCGTCTCGTCGACGCCGTCTTCGACGGCCTCGTGCGCGACGACGCGCTGCACGCCGTGGTTGTCGAGCAGGGTCGAGCCCGTGCCGCGCACGAACGTGCGGCCTCCCCAGAACGACGAGCGCGACACATCGGGGATGGCGGTGCTGAGGCCGAGATGATGGACGTGGTCGTCGGGGCCGACCTCGGTGACGGCGACGCCGCCGCGCGTCCACGCCTCCAGATACGGGCGAGGCGACAGCACGGGTGCGACGTCCGCCCCGTCGCGGTAGCGGGCGACGACCGCGCCGTCGATTCTCAACGCCGTCATGCGCGCGGCCCCGTCGAGCCGCGCACGGTGAGCACCGGCATGAAGACGACGGGATCGCGGCGCTCCTCGCCCGTCATCTCGGCGTGCAGCTCGCGCCAGGCAGCGGCGCCCACTCCCGAGAGGTCGACCGTCATCGTCGTGAGGGGAGGCGCCGAGTAGCGCGAGAACGGGATGTCGTCGAACCCTGTCACCGACAGCTCCTCCGGCACGTGCACGCCCTCCTCGTCGAGCCTCCCGAGGAGACCCAGCGCGACGATGTCGTTGAAGGCGATCACGGCCGTCGCGCCGCTCGCGCGGATCGCCTCCCAGGCGTCGTAGCCGTGCTCGAAGCTCGATCCGCCCGCGAGCTCCGTGATCTCGATCTCGGGATGCTCCTCGCGGAAGGCCGTGAGCCCGTGCTGCCGCTCGTGATTGGAGCGCGAGGCCTCCGGCCCCGACAGGAACGCGATGCGGGAGTGCCCGAGCGAGACGAGGTGGCGGGCGAGCACCTGGATGCCCGCGGCGTAGTCGACCTGCGCGACGACGGCGTTGCGCCCCGTCGTGCGGTTGACGACGGCGACGGGCTGGACCCTCGGGAGCAGATCGAGCAGCTCGGGGCGCGTCATGCGGGGGGCGATGAGCACGAGCGCGTCCGTTCGATTGCGGATGTCCTGGGCCGCGCCCGTCTCGCCCGCCTCGTCTTCGAGGGTGTCGGCGACGAGGACGCGGTATCCGTCGGCGGCGGCCGCGCGGTGCACGCCGTGCAGCACCTGCTGGAACATCGGGTTGGCGAGGTCGGGGGCGAGGACGCCGATCGTCCGGCTCACCCCGAGGGAGAGCGATCGGGCCGTCTGACTGGGCGTGTACCCGAGCTCGGCGACCGATGCGCGCACGCGCTCGGCGATGTCCTCCGCCACGGTCGGGACGCCGTTGACGACGCGAGACACAGTCGCCTTCGAGACGCCGGCGTGCGCCGCGATGTCCTGGATGGTGGTCTCGCGGACGGGGTGCTTCCTTGCGCGCTTCGCGGCCATGGCTCATCTTCCCCCTTCCGCGAGCGCGATCTCGAACGCCTCGAAGCGCCCGCGCGCCGCCTGCCCGGCGCCGGTCCCCGCGAACAGCACGTACTCGGCGCCGATCCACTGTCCCTCCGCGGCGCGGAAGCTCGTCAGCACGGTGCGCTCGCCTTCACCCGTGTCGACGCTCACGTCGATGTCGGCGCTCTCGCTCGTGCGCAGCGTGATGCGGACCACGTCGCCGAGCGCCTCATCGCGCACGACGGTCTCCGCCGCGTCGTCACGGTGGCGCAGCGCGACGACGAGGCGGTCGCCCGCCGCCCCTCGCCGCACTCCTGCCCACAGGTAGTCGAGCCCGAGCACGCCGATCCCCGCGCGCGATCCCTCCGGGCCGTCGAGCGAGACCGTCGCCGACGCGGCCGAGGCCATCCCGGGCAGCGGCTGCCCGATGACGCGCGGCAGCGTGCGCAGGTTACCCGCGTCGACGCCGGCCTCGATGACGAGCGCGTGCTCGGCGTCGGCGAGCCAGCCCGGCTCGGCGTTCGCCTGCCACGCCCATTGGCCGCCGGGGCGGCCGTCTGCGAAGTCGTCGGATCGCGCGAGCGATCGCGGGCCCTGCACGGTGCCGTACGGGCTCGGATGCTCCACGACGGGCTGGGCGGGTCCGCCCGCGACGGCCTCTCCCATGACGGGCCATCCGTCGTCGCCCCACGCCATCGGCTGGAGATGGAGGACGCGGCCGAACGCCCCCCTGTCCTGGAAGTGGAGGAACCAGTGCGTGCCGCCCGGGCCTTCGACCCATCCGCCCTGGTGGGGCCCGTTGACGGGCGTCGAGCCCTGCGCGAGAACGATGCGGTGCTCGTAGGGCCCGTGGATGGTCCGGGAGCGGAAGACGCTCTGCCATCCCGTCGCGACGCCGCCGGCCGGAGCGAAGATCCAGTACCAGCCGTCTCGGCGGTAGATCTTCGGTCCCTCGAGTGTCGTGCAGCCCTCGATGACGGCGCCGTCGATGACGTCGCGGGATGGCCCGAGCACGCGGGTAAGACCGGCGTCGACCTCGGCGATGCTGAGCACGTTCTTGCGGCCGGCGCGACTGCGCGCCCACCCGTGCACGAGCCAGGTGCGGCCGTCCTCGTCCCACAGCGGACACGGATCGATGACGCCGAGACCCGGCAGCAGCAGTCGCGGCGCGCTCCAGGGGCCCCGCGCGTCGGACGCCGAGACGACGAAGACGCCCTGGTCGGGATCGGGGTAGACGACGTGGAAGTGCCCGGCGTGATGGCGGATGGACGGAGCCCACACGCCGCCGCCGTGTCGCGGCTGCGCGAACCAGGCCGCCGGAACGCTGCCCGCGAGCGCGTGCGAGGCGAGCTCCCAGTTCACGAGGTCGTCGGAGACGAGGACGGGAAGGCCCGGCGAGCGATTGAAGCTCGAGGCCACGAGGTAGTAGCGGTCGCCGACGCGGATCGCGTCGGGGTCGGGCACATCGCCGTCGATGATGGGATTGCGATAGCGCGGCACGTCGTCGTGTGAGGTCATGTCTCTCCCTGAGAAACCGGTTGCTGACACGATAGCAAGTAACCGGTTTCTCATCTACGCTCGTGCCATGGCCGTTCCCGGACACCCCCTCCGCCGATCGATCGTCGTGGGCGACGACGGCGCTCCCTCGCTCGGCGAGGCGCTCGCCGATCCGCACGTCGCCGAGATCGTCCTCCCTCCCGGCGTCTACGTCGAGCACGTCGTCATCGCCCCCCGCGCGGCGCCGCTCGTCATCCGGTCGTCCACCGGCAGGGCCGACGATGTCGTCGTCACATTCGGCCTGCGCCAGGGTGATCGCGACCGCACGGGCATGCCGTTCGTGCAGGACTGCGCAACCGTGACCGTCGACGCCGACGACGTCACGCTGCGCGACCTGACGATCGAGAACTCGTTCGACAAGCGACGGCACGCTGATCTCCCGGATGTGCAGGCCATCGCCCTGCGCACGCGCGGCGACCGCATCCTCGTCGAGCGCTGCCGCCTGCTCGGCCAGCAGGACACCGTCCTCCTCGACGCCCCCGGATGGGCGTCGGTGCGGCGCGTCCACCTGCGCGACTGCGAGATCGCGGGCGACGTCGACTTCGTGTACGGCCGGGCGACCGCGCTCATCGAAGGCGGGGTGATCCGCAGCGTGGGCCCCGGGTATGTCACCGCGCCGTCGACGGCGCTCGAGAACCCGCGCGGATTCCTCTTCCACGGCGTGCGCCTCCTCGCCGACGGACTGGAGGCGGGGACCGTGAAGCTCGGCCGCCCGTGGCATCCGGGCGGAAAGCTCGACGCCGTCGGACAGGCGATCTTCTCGTCGTGCGAGCTCGGGGCGCACATCGCGGTCGACCCGTGGGACGACATGGGCGGGTTCTCCTGGCGAGATGCGCGGTTCGCAGAGCACGGCTCCATCGGACAGGGGGCGCACGGCCGCGGACCCCGGCTCGACGCCGCGCCCGACCCGGCCTCGTGGCTCGCCGACGCGCCGGCCCGGAGCGGGTCGCCGCGCGTCTTCGTCGCCTCCGACTCGACGGCCAGCGCGTACCCTCCCGAACGCGCACCTCGCTCCGGCTGGGCGGAGCACCTCGGCGCGGCGACCGGCGTCGAGGTGCGCAATCGCGCCGTCTCCGGCGCGAGCGCCCGCAGCTTCGCCGAGGAGGGCAGGCTTGAGGCGGTGCTCGACGAGATCGGCCCCGGCGACCTCCTGCTCATCGGCTTCGGGCACAACGATCCGAAGCCCGACGCGCGGTTCTCCGACGTGTTCACCGGCTTCCCCGCCGCGCTGCGCCGCTATCTCGTCGGCGCGAGGGCGCGCGGAGCAGTTCCCGTCCTCGTCACCCCCGTGGAGCGCCGCGCGTTCGTCGGCGGTCGCGCCGTCGCGACCCACGGCGGGTACCCGGAGGCCGTCCGCGCCCTGGCGCGCGCGGAGGGCGTCGCGCTCGTGGATCTCACGGCGCTCAGCCGGCGGCTCTGGCAGGACGAGGGCGAGGAGGGCAGCCGCGCGTCGTTCCTCTGGCTGGAGCCGGGGGCCTGGCCGGGCTTCCCCGACGGCGAGCAGGATGACACGCACCTGTCCTCGGAGGGGGCGCGACGCGTCGCGGCGCTCGTCGCCGCCGCGCTGCGCGAGCTCGCCCTCGTCTGAGCGGGGGCGAGCTCGCGCCCCCGCTCGGATCATGTCGTGCGCAGCCGCTGCCGTTCGCGGAAGTACGCCGCGCCGAGAAGGCGCTGCCCGGCGGCGGTGAGGTGCGTCGTCTCGTCGTTGACGTGCCCCAGCGGCGGCGCATCCGCGAACCCGGCACCCGCCACGCGCTCGGGCGTCCTCCGCAGCGCGTCGCACACGCCCTGGTGATCGGGGTGCGCGCGCAGACGCTCGCGCGGCAGCTGCCCGACGATGAACGGCGCGGCGGCCGTCTCGGGGACGCGGCGGCGCAGCTGCGTGATGACGGTGTCGAGGTCGGCGGCGTAGTCGACTTCCGCCCGCCCGCCATCGCTCTCCCCCTGATGCCAGAGGACCGCGTCGACGATCGCGCCCGGAACCGCGGCGAGCGCCGCCGTGACGTGCGCGACGGCCGCCTCGAACAGGTTGGGCGCGCCGTCCGCCTGCCATCCCGGCAGCCAGACGCCGGGATAGCTGCCGTGGCGGCGCATCCCCGTCCCGCCCATCGTCACCGGGACGATGACGATGTCGTCGCCCTCGGGCAGGGTCGGGAGGAGGAGCGACGCGTACGGACCCGCGGGCCCCATCCCGCCGGGCGGATGCGCCCCGATCGGCCAGAGCGGCTCGCGAGCCGGGACGATGCGGCCCGCGTCCGGTCCCGACCCCTGGAACACGCGGATGCGCGGATCGCGTGCGTCACGTCCGTCCGGTTCGAAGTCGGTGTTCGAGCCGTTCGCGTTCGACTGGCCGAGCAGGACGACGACGTGCGTCGTCATACGGAGGCCCGCACGACGTCGGCCGCGACGAGCGGCAGGCCGAGCTCGTCGATCTCGACGGCCCTCCGCGACGCGAGCGAGAGGTTTCCCGCGACCCCGACGACGACGCTCCGCACCCCGTCGAGATGCCCGGCCTGGCGACGCAGATCGTCGGCGGGATCGGCGCCTCGCAGCACGTCGTCGAGCAGCACGGCATCGCCGCCGCCGTGAGCCCCGGAGCCCTCGGGGATGTCGATCACCTGAGGCGGCTCCCAGAGCCGCTGCAGGACCAGGCGCGATCCGTGCGGCCGCACCGCCTCGGTCTGCGACGTCTCGTCTGCGACGGCGCTGGGGTCGACGACGGGCGCCGCCTTGCCCCTCGCACCGAGGCCGCTCGTCGCCCGGTCGGGCGAGACCCAGCCGCGTTCGACGACCTCGAGCTCGATGCGCCCCTCCGTGCCCGTGATGGCGACTCGATAGCCCTCCCAGGGCGAGTGCGCCGTGAGCGTGTACGCGAGCGCCGCCCCGCCGCGGTATCCGACGGCGAGCGTCAGGTCGTCCTCGATCGTGATGCCGTCCGAGAACACGTCGCGATCGCGGAGGTAGCCGTCTTCGCCCTCGGCGGCCAGGAAGAGCGACGAGAGCTTCTCGTCGGCCGCGAGGTCGAGGGCGAAGGGGTCACCCGCGAGCTCCCTGCCCAGGGCGGGGCGGGCGCCGAGCCCGCGCCGCCGGGCGTTGTCTGCACCGTAGAAGCGCAGGCCGCCGAGGGCGAAGACGGTACGGGGCGCGTCGTCGATCCACCAGTTCACGAGGTCGAAGTGGTGCGTCGACTTGTGGACGAGGAGCCCGCCCGACTTGTCCTTCTCACGATGCCAGCGGCGGAAGTAGTCGGCGCCGTGCACGGTGTCGAGACACCACTCGAAGTGGACCGCCGTCACCTCCCCGATGCGTCCGTCGGCGATGAGGCGGCGCACGAGGGTGTTGCGCGGCGAGTAGCGGTAGTTGAACGTCACGATGAGCTCGCCGGACGAGCGCTCGGCGGCGTCGACGATGGCGCGGAGGCTCTCGGCGTCGATCGTCATCGGCTTCTCGCACACCACCCGCATGCCGTGGTCGAGCCCCCAGATGACGTATCGCGCGTGGGTGAAGTCGGGCGATGTGACGATGAGGGCGTCGGGCCGCGCCTCGGCGCGCATCCGCTCGAGGTCGTCGGGGTGGTGCACGGCGACGTCGCCCGCGCCGAGCTCCCGCGCCAGCCGCGCGTAGTGCGCCGCGCGCACGGGGTTCGTGTCGACGAGGGCGACGAGCTCCCCCGCGTCGGCGTGCGTCTCGAGCAGCGCCCTGAGGTACATCTCCGACCGTCCGCCCGTTCCGATGAGCGCGTATCTGCGTCGTTGCGTCATTTCATTCCCGTCGTCGCGATGCCGTTGATGAGGTAGCGCTGCCCGATGAAGAAGAAGGCCACGACGGGCAGCAGCGAGACGACCGACATGGCGAACATCGGCCCCCACGCGCTCGATCCCGAGGAGGAGACGAACTCCTTGAGCGCGAGGGGAACCGTGAACAGCGCGGGGTCGGTCAGGTAGAGCAGCGGGCCGAAGAAGTCGCCCCAGCTCGAGATCGCCGTGAAGATCGCGACGGTCGCGAGCGCCGGCACCGTAAGCGGCATGATGACGCTCCAGTACGTGCGGAAGGCTCCCGCGCCGTCGATCTTCGCGGCATCCTGCAGCTCCATGGGGAGGTTGCGCATGAACTGCACGAGCAGGAACACGAAGAACGCGTTCGTCGCGAAGAACGCCGGCACCGTGAGCGGGAGGTAGGTGTTGATCCAGCCGAGCTTCGCGAAGATGACGTACTGCGGGATCAGCACCACCTGGCCGGGCAGGAGCATGGTGCCGAGCATCGCCGTGAAGTAGATCCGACGGCCCTTGAAGCGCAGACGGGCGAAGGCGTAGGCCGCCATCGAGCACGACAGCAGATTGCCGATCACATTGAGCGCGGCGATGAAGAGGGAGTTCAGGAGGTAGACGTGGAACGGCTGGGAGAGGGCGGTCCAGCCCTCCGCGTAGTTGTCGATCTGCCAGATCGCCGGGATGAGCCCGGTGTCGGCGAACACCTGCGTGCTGGGCTTGAACGAGGCCGAGACCATCCACAGGAGCGGATAGATCATGACGATGCCGAGCCCGGCGAGCACGACGTGCCGGGTGAAGCGGCTCGCCGGCGTACCGGAGAGCTCCTCCTCGTAGCCGCCGAGGCGCAGCTTGCGGACGGCTCCCTTGAGCCCGGTGCGGATGAGCGTGGTGTCAGTCATCGTAGAAGACCCAGTACTTGGAGACGAGGAAGTTGAGCGCGGTGAAGACGCCGATCACGACGAACATGATCCAGGCCATCGCCGAGGCGTAGCCCATGTCGAACCGCTGAAAGCCCTGCTGGTAGAGGTACAGGTTGTAGAAGAGCGTCGAGTCGGCCGGACCGCCCGAGCCGCCGCTGAAGACGTACCCCTGCGTGAACACCTGCAGCGAGCCGATGAGCCCCAGGACGAGGTTGAAGAACACGACGGGGCTGAGGAGCGGCACGGTGATGGCGCGGAACTGCCGCCAGGCGCCCGCTCCGTCGATCGACGCGGCCTCGTAGTAGCTGCGGGGGATCTGGCGGAGGCCGGCGAGGAAGATGACCATCGACCCTCCGAATCCCCAGATGCTCAGGGTCACGAGAGTGACGAGCGCCCAGTCGGGATCCGTGACCCACCCCGGCCCCTCGATCCCGACGACGGCGAGCGCCTTGTTGACGATGCCGTCGTAGCCGAAGATCGATCGCCACAGCATGACGACCGCGACGCTGCCGCCGATGAGCGACGGCAGGTAGAACACCGAGCGGTAGAACGGCAGTCCGCGCACGCCGCGGTTGAGCAGCATGGCGACGCCGAGCGCCGCGAGCAGCCCGAGCGGCACGGCGAAGACCGTGTAGACGAGCGTGACCTCGGTCGCCGTGCCGATCTTCGGGTCCTGGAACAGCCGGATGAAGTTCTCGATGCCCGTGAACGACGGCGGCTGGAGCAGGTTGTAGTCGGTGAAGGCGAGGTACAGCGAGACGCCGAACGGGATGATCGTGAACAGCATCCCGACGAACCAGGGGGCGAGGAAGACGTACGCGGCGGGTCCGTCGTCGTCGAGCCGACGGCGTCGGCGGGGCGGCGCGGCGGGCGAGGACGGCGTCGCGACCTCGGGGCGCTCGAGGGAGAGAGCGGGTGCGCTCATGGCCCTGTCCTTTCGTGTGGGGCGGGTGCGGGCGCCGTGCGCCCGCACCCGGCGGATCATCCGGCCTGTGCGAGCGCGTCGGCAGCCTGGGTCATGAACGACGCCGCGGCGTCGTCGGGGGTCGTGCGCCCGTAGGTCACCTCGGTCGTGAGCGTCGTGAGGATCTCGCTCACGACGGACGCGCCAGCCGGCTCGAGATAGAGCGGGTCGAGCTCCTCCGCGCTCAGGGCCGCGACGTACTCCACGAACTCCTGGTCGGCGGGCTCCAGCTGCGCCCCGAGCTCGAGCGCGACGTCGGGGTTGATCGGCACGCCGAGGAACGCCGCCCGGTCGGCGTAGGAGTCGATGTCGTTCGTGAGGAAGTCGATGAGCGCCGCCGCCTCGGCGGGGTGCGGCGAGTTCGCCGCAGCCGCCCAGAGAAGGACGGGCGTCACCGACATGCCGGGGCGCTCCCCCTCGGTCTCGCCGGGCAGGCGCAGCAGCGTCACGGCGCCGTCGAGGACGGCGGAGTAGGTCGCGAGCTGGTTGGAGGGGATGACGGTCGCGGCGATCTCGCCGGCTCCGAGCGGCGACTGCTCGGCGGAGAACGCGCCGGTCTCGTCGGCGAGCTCGGCCGGTGCGAACACGCCCGTCTCGTTGTACTCGACGATCTTGTCGAACCACGTGCGCATGGTGTCCTCCGACACCCCGAGCTCGCCGTCGGGGGTGTACAGGTCCTCGCCCTGCTGGCGGGCGAACGTCGTGACGGTGGGAGGCCATCCCATGTTCACGAGGGATCCGTACACCTCTCCCCCCGATGCCTCCGTGATCGACTGCGACCACTCCGCGAAGTCGTCCCACGTCCAGGTGCGGTCGTCGGGCAGCGCCACGCCGTACTCGTCGAGCACGGCCGTGTTGACGGCGAGCCCGACGGCGCCGGCCCCCGTGGGCACGGCGTACGTCGTGCCGTCGACGCGGTTGGCCTCGAGCAGGCTCTGGTCGACGGCGTCGAAGTCGATGACGTCGGCGTACTCGTCGAGGTCGAGCAGGGCGTCGCGTGCGGTGTACTCGCCGAGATTGCGCCCCACGAGGAACATGACGTCGGGCGGATCGCCCGCCGCGTACTTGGTGTTCAGCTTGTCGAAGTAGCTGCCCACGTCGGCGTACTCGAGCGAGACGCTCACCCCGGGGTTCTTCTCCTCGAATACGTCGAAGGCGGCCTCGTACATCGCCGCCTCGTCGGCGTTGGCCCACGCCATCACCGTGAGCTCGGCGTCGCCGCCTGCCTGCGCACCATCGCCTGCCGCGCATCCGGCGACGAGGGTCGCCGCGGCCGCGATCGCGACCGACGCCGTTCCGAGACGGCGCATCCTCTGAGTCTTCATCGACATCCTCTTGATCTGCGGACCGGTGAGAAACCGGTTACTCGATGCTTGAGCATAGACCTCTCGACCAGGATCGGGAAGACCTCGCGACGATTTTGAGTAACCGGTTTCTCTGACAGGATGGCGGCAGCGGCCTATGAGGAGGACACATGGCGGACGAGACGGCGTACGCGGGCGATGCGCTCGTGCGATGGATCGAGCTGCCAGGGCGGGGCGAGCCCGCGCTGTGGCTGCACGGGCTCGGCTGCCACGGCGCGGCCAGCTGGGCGCCGACGGCCGTCCGCTTCGGCAGACGGGCGGTCATCCCCGACCTCCCCGGTCACGGCCGCAGCGATGCCGCCTCTGCCTTCGGGTACACGCTGCCCGAGCTGGCCGACGCGATGGCGCGCGTCGTCGAGGCGGTGTCGCCCGACCCGCTCGACGTCGTCGGCCACAGCCTCGGCGGGTCGGTCGCCCTGCAGCTCGCGCACGCGCGCCCCGACCTCGTGCGCCGACTGGTGCTCGTCGAACCCGCGATCGACCCCGCCCCCGTGCGCGACGGCGACATCGCCGCGGAGCCGGAGGACGGGCTCGCGACGGGCGGATGGGCGCGCATCCTCGAGCGGGAGGCACCCTGGCGGCGCGCCGACGTCAAGCTCGCCGACCCGCTCGCCCTCGTGCGCTGCGCCAAGGGGCTCTCCGATGCGCACGCCGAGCGCCTCCACGAGCTGCTCGTGACGGCGCCCGCCCCGGTCACGCTCGTCCGAGGGGAGCACCGGACCTACGCCGGCGCCGACGAGATCGCCGCCGCGGTGCACGACGTGCGCGTACCCGCGGCCGGGCACTTCGTCATGTCGGATGCGCCCGATGCCTTCGACCGGATCCTCCGCGCCGCGCTGGACGACGGCGCGGCGCTGGACGACGGCGCGCCCCCGCCGACCCGGCGCCGGGAGCGGGAGACGATGACCTCGTGACACGGCGCGATCTCCGGGGGCTCGAGGGCCTCGATGCCCTCCTCGGCCATCCGTTCTCGGCACCCGCGGAGGCCGTCGACCCCGCAGCGCTCCTCCTCCGGCTGCGCGAGAGGCTGGGGGTGCCGCCCGCGCCCGCGGCCATCCGCGTCGTGGAGGACGGGAGCTGGACCCGAGACGGCGTCGACGGCGTCGCCCTGCGCTGGAGCACGGGATTCGGCGCCGACGTCGAGGGCTGGCTGCTGCGCCCGGCCGGCGAGCGGCGCGCGCTGCCGGGCATCCTCGCGCTGCACTGCCACGGCGGGATGAAGTTCCACGGCAAGGAGAAGATCGCCGACGGGCCTGTCTCGCCGCGTTTCGCGGCGAACGACGGCCGAGTCGCCGCGTTTCGCGGCGACGCATACGACGGCCTCGCCATCGCGAACGTCTTCGCCCGCGCGGGCTACGCCGTCCTCGCCCACGACGCGTTCGGGTGGGGCAGCCGCCGTCAGCGGATCGCCGACATGCCGGAGCGGGTGCGGCGCGCGGCCGAGCGCGACCCCGCCTCGGGCTCGTCCGACGAGTCGGAGCGTTACGACGCCCACGCCGGCGCCGCGGAGGACGCCGTGGCGAAGACGCTCGGGGTGCTCGGCACGTCGTGGGGCGGGGTCATCGCGCAGGGCGACCTCGTCGCAGCGCGCATCCTCGCGGAACGGGCGGCACCCGGAGGGGTCGTCGCCGTCGGCCACTCCGGCGGCGGCGCCCGGGCAGGCCTGCTCTCGGCGCTCGCCGACGACACCGTGCGGGGTGCCGGGGTCGTGTCGATGATGTCGACCATCGACGCGGTCCTCGACGGGTACGTCCACACCCACACGTGGGCTCTCATGAACCCGGGGCTCGCACGCGTCGGCGAGTGGCCCGACATCGTCGCCGCGCGGGCACCGCGTCCGCTGTTCGTCGGGTACACGACGGGCGATCGGCTCTTCCCGCTCGGGGGGATGCGCGCAGCGGATGCGCGCATCCGTGCGCGCTACCGACTCGCCGGGGCACCCGATGCCTACCGGGCGCACTGGGCGGACGCGCCGCACTCGTTCCGCGCGCCCGCGCAGCACGCCTTCCTCGACTGGGCGTCGGAGCTGTTCGCGCGCTGAGGGGTCAGCGCGGCGAGAGGGCGCGCGCGAACAGCGCACGCGACCGCGTCAGCACGTCGGCCTGCTCCTCCGGCGCGGCCGCGGCGACCGTGCGGGCGAGCATCGTGACGACGAGGAGGACGTCCTCGCGCGCGATGGCGCCGTCCACCCGCCCCGCCGCCTGGTCGGCCGAGAGGAGCCCGCCGACGAGCACGGCCATCCGCTCGCCGATGTGCCGCACGGCCGGCACGTCGCGCGCCGAGACGACGGCATCGAGGAACGCGGCCGACATGCGCGCTTGCGCGACGATGGCGTCGAACAGCGCGTCGAGACTGCCGGCGCGCTCGAGCTCGTCGATGTTGTCCTCGAAGACGGCCGCGGCGAGCTCGATCTTCGTCGGGAAGTGGCGGTAGAGGCTGCCCTGCCCGACCCCCGCACGCCGCGCGATGGCGCTGAACGCGACCTCGAGACCGCCCGCGGCGAACTCCTCCCGCGCGGCCGCGATGAGGGCGCGGCGATTGTCCGCCGCGGCGGCGGGGCCGCGGTTCGGGCGGGGCCCTTCCCTCTCGTCTGCCACAGGGCTATCGTATAACCGGACAGCATCGTCCGGTTGCTGTCCGGCGGACGACGGATCGTCTGCGATCAGCAGGGAAAGGATGGCCGCCATGAGCGACGCCGCAACGCAGGGACCCCGGCTCCAGAGCTGGGAGGAGAGGATCACGGAGGGCCGCTTCGCCGGGAAGACCGTCGTCGTAACGGGTGCCGGCTCCGGCATCGGCCGCGCCACGGCCTCGCGCATCGCGCGCGAGGGCGGACGCGTCGTCGCCGTCGACGTCAGCCAGGAGCGCCTCGACGCGCTGGCGGCGGAGCTCCCCGACGCAGAGATCGCGACGATCGTCGCCGACATCACCGACGACGCGGGCGTCGCGGCGATCGTCGGAGCCGCGGGCGAGCGCATCGACGGGCTCGCGAACATCGCCGGGATCATGGACCGCATGCAGCCCGCGCACGAGGTCGACCAGGACGTGTGGGACCGCGTCATCTCGGTCAACCTCACCGGGACGTTCAAGCTCATGAAGGCCGTCGTCCCCGCGATGCTCGAGGCCGGCTCGGGATCCATCGTCAACGTCGCATCCGAGGCGGGTCTGCGCGGCTCGGCCGCCGGCGCCGCCTACACGGCGTCGAAGCACGCCGTCGTGGGCCTGACGAAGAGCAGCGCGTTCATGTACGCCGACTCGGGCCTGCGCATCAACGCCGTCGCGCCGGGCGCGGTGGCGACGAACATCGAGTCGGTGTTCGCCTCCGAACTCGGCGCGGCACGCGTGCAGCGCGGCATGGCGCTCATCCCGAGCATCGCGCAGTCCGCTCAGCTGGCGTCGTCGATCGCGTACCTGCTGAGCGACGACGCCACGAACCTCAACGGCGTCATCCTGCCCTCGGACGGCGGCTGGTCGGCGGCCTGAGCCTCGCTCCACCGTCGGGACGAGGTCAGCGGCGCGTCACCAGACGACGCCGCCGCCCGCCGAGATCCCGCCCCAGGTGAGCAGCACGAAGATCGCGGCGAAGACGACGGGCGCGATGCCCTGGCCGCTCCGCGCGAGCCCCTTGAGCAGAGCGATCACGGTGAGGACGGCCGCGACGATCGAGAGCCCTCCGCCGAGGATCAGCCCGATGAAGAGCGGGATCGGCATGAGCACGAGACCGGCGAGGCCGACCCAGAAGCCGGCCCAGGCGGTGGGGTTGCGACGGCGTTCGAGGGAGCGCGACATGCGGCCATTATCCGGGGCCCGCATGGGAGATCCCGGAGCGCACACGACCGCGCCCCCGGCCATCCGCGTGGATGGCCGGGGGGCGCGGGGGCGGATCGGCTCAGAAGTCGAAGTCGCCGATGTTGTCCGCGTCGAACACGAACGGGTCGCCCAGCAGCACGACGCCGTCGGCGCCGACCGTGTACTCGCCGAGGTCGCCCGCCTCGAACGTGTCGCCCTCGGCGCCCGTGATGTCACCCGCGATGAGCGCCTGCGCCGCATACGCGGAGAGGTAGCCGAGGTCCTCCGGGTTCCACAGCGCGAACGCCGAGACGGTGCCGTCCTCGACGTACTCGCGCATCTGGTTCGGCGTGCCGAGGCCCGTGACGGCGACCTCGCCCTGGAAGTCGGACGTCTGGATGTAGCGCGCAGCCGCAGCGATGCCGACCGTCGTCGGGGAGATGATCCCCTCCAGGTCGGGGTGCGACTGCAGCAGCGCCGCCGTCTTGTCGAACGACGTCTGGTCGTCGTCGTCGCCGTAGACCGTCTCGACGAGAGTGATGTCGGGGTAGTCGCTCGCGAGGTACTCCTCCATGAGCTCGATCCACGCGTTCTGGTTGGTCGCGTTGGCGGCGGCCGAGAGGATGGCGATCTCGCCATCGCCGCCGATCTGCTCGGCGATGAGGTCGACCTGCACCTTCGCGATGCCCTCGGCGTCGGCCTGGTTCACGAACAGGTCGCGGCACTCGGGGTTCGTGTCGGAGTCGAAGGTGACGACCTTCACGCCCGCGTCGCGGGCCTCGTTCAGCGCATCGCAGATCGCCTGGGGGTCGTTGGCCGACACGACGAGCGCGCCGACGCCCTGCTGCGTCGCGGTGTTGATGTAGCTCACCTGCGCGTCGGGCGTCGCCTCGGCCGGCCCGACCTCGGCGAACGTGCCCCCGAACTCCTCGACGGCGCGCTCGCCGCCCGTCGACGAGGTGTCGAAGTACGGGTTGCCGAGGTTCTTCGGCAGGAACGTGATCGAGAGGTTGCCGGTGTCTCCGCCGGCGTCGCCGCCGTCCGAACCGGAGCCGGAGCCCGAGCCGGTGTCGAGCGCGCAGCCCGAGAGCGTGATCGCGACGGCCATCGTCAGCGCGGCCGCTGCCGCGCCCTTGCGTGCAAACGTCATTGTCTTCCTTTCGTGGGGGTGGATGGTCCGGGCGGGGCTCATGCTGTGGCGCCCCGTGCCCGGACGTTCCCTGGCCGGCGCCGCGACTTCTGCAGCCAGGCCAGGAGGCTCGCCGACACCACGGAGGCCACGAGCAGCGCCCCCGTGATGATGTTGATGACGTCGGACGTGACGTTCGCGAGGCGCAGGGCGCTCGCGAGCACGCCGATGAGGAGCACGGCGGCGATGACGCCGTGGATGCGGCCGCGGCCGCCGAACACCGAGACCCCGCCGAGCACGACGGCCGCGATGACCTGCAGCTCCATGCCCGTCGCGTTGTCGCCGCGGGCGCTGCCGAACCGCAGCGTGTAGTAGATGCCCGCGAAGGCCGACACGACGCCGGCGAGGACGAACAGCGTGAACTTCGTGCGGTCGACGGAGACGCCCGAGAAGTGCGCCGCCTCCTTCGACAGGCCGATGGCGTAGATGCCCCGGCCGAACGGCGTGAAGTGCAGGATGACGACGAACACGGCGAGCAGGATGAGGAACGGCACGATCACGGCCGGGATGGGCGTGCCGGCGAACTTCGCCTTGGCGAGCGCCGCCCAGGTGTCGGGGAAGGTCGTGACCGCGGTCGTGCCGAGCAGTCCCACGGCGAGGCCGCGGAAGAGCGCGAGCGTCCCGATCGTCACGGCGAGCGACGGGAGCCCGACGACCGTGACGAGGAAGCCGTTGAACGCACCGCCCACGGCGCCGACGACGAGGGCGGCGAGCGCGGCGACCTCGAACGGCGCTCCCGCCTGCACGAGGACGCCGGTGACGACGCTCGCGAGCCCGACCATACTGCCCACCGAGAGGTCGATCTCGCCCGTGATCATGACGAGCGTCATCGGCAGCGCGATGAGCAGGATGGGCGCCACGTCGAGGATGAGGTAGGTGAACGTGATCGGCTGCGCGAAGCCGCGCACCGTGAGCGACGCGATGAGCACGACGAGGACGAGCAGGCCGATGACGGCCGCCTCGCGGTTGATGACGAGGCGCTTCCACAGCGGCCGGTCGAAGTCGTGGACCACGCGGTTCGTCGACGTGGTGACGGGTGCGGTGGTCATGACTGGTCCCTCGCCTCGATGAGCCGACGTCGCTGCCGCACCGCGAGCACGCGGTCGAGCACGATGGCGCCGATGATGAGCAGGCCGACGACGGCGCGCTGCCAGAAGTCGGGGATGCCGAGGATCGGCAGCGCCCGGTTGATGGTCATGAGGAGCATGGCGCCGATCGCCGCTCCCCACACGGAGCCGACGCCGCCGACGATGGCGACGCCGCCGATGACGGCCGCTCCGACCGCGTCGAGCTCCCAGCCCGAGCCTGCCTGCGAGTTGACGGTTCCGTAGCGCGCGGCGTAGAAGACGCCAGCGAGCCCCGCGAGCGTGCCCGAGAGGACGAAGGCCGTGAGCAGGCGGCGGGTCACCCGGAGGCCGTACAGCTGAGCGGCGGCGGGGTCGGACCCGATCGCGTAGTACTCGCGTCCTCCGCGGGTGTTCTTCATGTACCAGGCAGCGGCCGCCAGCACGACGAGGGCGACGAGCGACAGGATCGGGATCGTGAGGATCTGACCGGTGCCGAGAGCGAGGAAGTCGCGCGGCATGTCGGAGGCGTTGACGCGGTCGCTTCCCGTCCACAGCACGTTGATGCCGCGGTAGGCGTACAGCGTGCCGAGCGTGATGACCATCGCCGGCACCTTCGCGAATGCGACGAGCGCGCCGTTGACGAGGCCGAGCACCGCTCCGAGGAGGACGGCGAGCGCGACGACGACGCCGATGGGGATGCCGGGGACGTCGATGAAGAGACGCCCTGTGAGATAGGCCGACAGCCCCATCACCGACCCGACCGAGAGGTCGACGTTGCGCGTGATGAGCACGATGGCCTGGCCCACCGCGACGAGCACGAGGATCGACGGCGTGAGCAGGAGGTCGCGCCATCCGTCGGCGCTGAAGAGGAACGCGGGGTTCTTCGCCGTCGCCGCGGCGACGACGAGCACGAGCGCCAGCAGGATGCCGAACTCGCGCGCCTTGCCGAGCGCGCCGATGCGGCGGGTCACATCCGACGCGGGGATGGCCCGCGTCGTGTCGGTCGCGGTCATGCCGCCTCCTCGTTCGCGTGGGTCGCCGCGTGCATGACGTTCTCGCTCGTCGCGTCCGCCCGCTCGATCTCCGCCGTGATGCGCCCCTCCCGCATGACGAGCACGCGGTCGGCCATGCCGAGCACCTCCGGCAGCTCGGACGAGATCATGAGCACGCCCATCCCGCGCTGCGCGAGCTGCGAGAGCAGCCGGTGCACCTCCGACTTCGTGCCGACGTCGATGCCGCGCGTGGGCTCGTCGATGATGAGCACGCGGGGGTCGGTGGCGAGCCACTTCGCGAGGACGACCTTCTGCTGGTTGCCGCCCGACAGCGTGGCGGCGACGGTGTCGAGCGCGTTGCTCTTCACCTCGAGGCGGCTCGCCCACTCGCGTGCCGCGCGGTTCTCGATGCCCGTGGTGATCAGCCCGTAGCTCGCGAGCCGGCGTCGGATCGCGAGGGTGATGTTCTCGCCCACCCCCGCCTCGACGACGAGCCCCTGCTTCCGGCGGTCCTCCGGCACGAGGGCGAGCCCTGCGCGCATGGCGGCGGAGGGGCTGTTCTTCGGGATGGCGGCCCCCGCCATCCGGACGGAGCCCTCGCGGTAGTCGTCGACGCCGAAGACGGCGCGGGCGACCTCGCTGCGGCCGGCGCCGACGAGGCCGGCGAGGCCCACGATCTCGCCCGCGTGCACCGTGAACGAGATGTCGGAGAAGACGCCGGGGCTCGTGAGCCCCGCGACCTCGAGCAGCGGGGCGCCCTTCTCGGCGTCGAGCTTGGGGAAGAGCTCGGTCACCTCGCGGCCGACCATCTGGCGCACGATGGCGTCGACGCTCGTGTCGACGATGCGGTCGGTGGCGATGTACGCGCCGTCGCGCATGACCGTGACGGTGTCGCACAGCGAGAACACCTCGTCGAAGCGGTGCGAGATGAAGATGAGCCCGCGCCCCTCGTCTCGCAGGCTCCGCGCGATCGCGAAGAGGCGGTCCACCTCGACGCCCGAGAGCGCGGCGGTGGGCTCGTCCATGATGAGCAGCGAGGCGTCGAGCGAGACGGCCTTGGCGATCTCGATGACCTGCTGGTCGGCGATCGACAGGCCCTCCGCCGGGCGGTCGGGGTCGATCGAGACGCCGAGGCGCGTGAAGAGCCGCTCCACCTCGTGCCGCATCGCCCTCCGGTCGATGCGGCCGAAGCGCGTCGTCGGCTGCCGCCCCATGAAGATGTTCTCGGTCACCGAGAGGTCGGGGAAGAGCGTCGGCTCCTGGTAGATGACGGCCACCCCGGCCGCCTTCGACTGCGCCGTCGACGTGAAGTCGACGTCGTCGCCGCGCAGACGGAAGACGCCCGCGTCCCGCTGGTAGAGGCCCGCGACGATCTTCACGAGGGTGGACTTGCCCGCCCCGTTCTCGCCGACGAGCGCGTGGATGGAGCCCGCGTCGACGGAGATCGTGCCCGAGCGCAGTGCGATGACTGAGCCGAAGGCCTTCTCCACGTCGCGCAGCTCCAGCACCGGCGTCTTCGCCATACTGCTCCTGCCCTCTTCGTCGAGGACGAATCTGAATCGATTCAGTCCTGGTGGCTGCCAGCGTAGGGATGTCGACGAGGAGCTGTCAAGCGCATGCCGGAAACGTGATGCGACAGGGCCGTGAACGCACCTGAACCGATTCAGGCGCTCGGTGGAGCGCGCGGCTCAGGCGGATGCGCGGACGACGAGCTCGGGCTGGAACACCGTCTGACGCGGAATCGCCTCCGGATCGGTGGATTCCTCGAGCAGGATGCGCAGCGCCGTCCGCCCGATCACGCGGCTCGGCTGGCGGAGCGAGGTGAGCGGCACGGCGGCCGCCGCCGCGAACGGGATGTCGTCGAAGCCGACGAGCGCGATCTCGTCGGGGACGAGCGAGCGCCCGTCGACGACGAGCGACTGCAGGAGGCCCAGCGCGAGCAGGTCGTTGCCCGCGAACACGGCATCCGGCCGCTCGCGACGGGGGCGCGCGAGGATGCGCTCCCCCGCGGCGGCACCCTCTGCGACCGTCATGGCCTCCGTCGCGACGACCTCGAGCTCGACGTCGGCGTCGCTGTCGTCGACGGCGATGCGCGCCCCCGCGAGGCGGTCGTTCATCTGGCGGAGATCGTACGGCCCGCCGACCACGGCGATGCGCCGCCGGCCCGTCCCGATGAGGTGCTCGGCGGCCATCCGGCCGCCGGCGAGGCTGTCGACCGAGACCGAGGAGAACCTCCCGTCCCCGCTGAACCTGTCGATGAGCACCGAGGGGATGCCGCGGGCGCGCAGCCGCGCGAGCTGCGACGTCACGTCGCCGTGCGGCGCGATCAGCACGCCGCGCACCTGCTGCTCCTCGAAGAGGTCGAGGTACATCCGCTCGCGCGCGACGTCCTCATCGGTGTTGCCGTGGATGAGGGCGATGCCGTGGCGGAAGGCCTCGTCCTCCGCTCCCCGGACGACGTCGTTGAAGAACGGGTTCTGACCGTCCAGCACGACGAAGCCGACCGTGCGGCTCACGCCCGCCCGCAGACGGCGGGCCGCGTCGTTGCGCACGTACGCCAGCTGCTCGATGGCGGAGTTCACGCGCGTCACGGTGTCGGGGGCGACCTCGTCCGGCCGGTTCAGCACGTTCGAGACGGTTCCGACGGACACGCCGGCGAGCTGCGCGACGTCGCGGATGCTCGCGGCCACGTGCCCTCCTCTGCCCGACGTCGCGCCTCGTGCACCGGCGCACGGCGTTCGCGACTAGCCCTAGAGTAGTCGGCACCGGATCGAATCGATTCAGCCCCGTTCAACGCCGAGGGAGGATGGCATGCCCGCGCGCGATCCCGACGCGCCGCCCGTCCTCGAGCTCCGCCGAGTCGTGAAGTCGTTCGGCCCCGTCGTCGCGTTGCGCTCGGCGAGCCTCGTCCTGGAGGCGGGTTCCGTGCACGCGCTGGTGGGCGAGAACGGCGCGGGCAAGTCGACCACGGTGGGGGTCATCGCGGGCGTCCACCGCCGCGACGGCGGCCGGTTCGAGATCGACGGCGAGGTGGTCGACTTCGCCTCGACGTCGCAGGCGCGCGATGCCGGCATCGCCGTCATCTACCAGGAGCCGACGCTGTTCGGCCATCTCTCGGTCGTCGAGAACATCTTCATGGGGCGGCAGCCGCGCGGACGCGTCGGCATCGACCGGAAGGCCATGCGCGACGAGGTGCTGCGCGTGTTCGGACGCCTCGGCGTTCGCATCGACCCCGACCTTCCCGCAGACGGCCTCTCGATCGCCGACCGTCAGATCGTCGAGATCGCGAAAGCCCTCACGCTCGACGCGCGCATACTCGTCATGGACGAGCCCACGTCGGCGCTCTCGGGAGCCGAGGTGGAGCGCCTGTTCGCGATCGTGCGCAGCCTGCGCGACGACGGCAGGGCCATCCTGTTCATCTCACACCGCTTCGCGGAGATCTTCGACCTGTGCGACACGGTGACGGTCATGCGCGACGGCGCCTTCGTCGACACCATGCCGATCGACGACACGACGGTTGACGAGCTCGTGGCGGCCATGGTGGGGCGCGACGTGACGGAGCTGTACCCCAAGCAGGCGGCACCGATCGGCGAGACCGTGCTGCGCGTGTCCGGCCTCACGCGCGTCGGGGCGTTCCGCGACGTGTCGTTCGAGGTCCGATCCGGTGAGATCGTGGGGCTCGCAGGGCTCGTCGGATCGGGCCGCAGCGCACTGGCTCGCGCCGTCTTCGGCGTCGACCGCTATGACGCGGGCCGCGTCGAGATGGCGGGCGAGGCCGTCCGCCCCGGGGCGCCGGCCGCGGCCATCCGCGCGGGGATGGCGCTCCTCCCCTCCGACCGCCGCCGCCATGGCGTGGTGCCGGCGATGAGCGTGGCGCGCTCGATCGCGCTCGCCGCCCGGAGCCGACTCGCGCGCAGCGGCCTGCTCACGGCCCGCGCGGAACGCGCCGCCGCGCGGGCATGGGTGGAGCGCCTGCGGATCCGCACGAGCGCCCTCGACGCGCCCGTCGGCACCCTGAGCGGAGGGAGCCAGCAGCGCGTCGTGCTCGCGAAGTGGCTGGCGACCGGGCCCCGCCTCCTCATCGTCGACGAGCCCACGCGCGGGATCGACGTCGCGTCCAAGGCCGAGGTGCACCGGCTGCTGAGCGCGCTCGCCGCCGAGGGCATGGCGGTGCTCATGATCTCGTCGGAGCTGCCCGAGGTGCTCGGGATGGCCGACCGCGTCCTCGTCATGCGGGAGGGCCGCATCGCCGCCGACCTGCCGCGCGATGCCGCGACGCCGGAGGCGGTCATCCGCGCCGCCACCGGCGGATAGCGCCGCCACCGGCGGACAGCTCGGCGACGTCCGCTCAGCGGCGACCCGGGATCTCCGCGAGGTCGCCCGCCGCGAGGAACTCCACGCCGTGCCGGCGCACGCGGCGCTCGACCTCGTCGGCGAGGGGACCGTCGAGGTGGCCGACCTCCCGCACCGTGAGCCGCTTCTCTCCTCCGAGGGCGTGGTAGACGGCGAACTGCCCGCGCGGGTCGACGGAGGGGTCCTGCAGCGCGGCGGCCACGAGCACGGGGATGCGGATGCGGCGCGCGGCGATCGCGGCGTCGAACCAGTCGAGGGTGGCGCGATCCTCGGGGTGGTCGACGAGATGACGGCGCACGGCCTCCCCGCTGCCCGTGCAGAGGCGGCTCAGCCTCATCGGGAAGTGCCCGAAGCTCGGCACGTCGAGGACGGCGCGCCGGAAGCGGTCGTCGAACGCGAGCGCGAGGGCGCCGATCCCGCCGCCGAAGCTCACGCCCAGGTAGTCGAGGCGGTGCCGCGCTCCGGGGGCGGCTTCGAGGAGGAGCGAGGCGGCACGCCAGATGTCCGCGACGGCGAAGCGGTGCGCGTACGTCTCGCGATCGGCGATGCCGTGCAGCACGTGGTCCGAGCCGATCGCGGGGAAGGCGCTCGCGACGTAGGGCGAGAACCCGTTCGCGACGGGGAAGACCGCTGCGACTCCCGCAGGGACGCGATCCATCTCCGGCGCATCGCGCCCGCCGTAGCCGTGTCCGAACACGAGCCCGCCGTGCGCGGGCGCCGCCGGCAGCGCGAGCCATGCCGTCGCGCGCTCGCCCGCCGACGAGGCGAACGAGACGCGCTGCACCGTGTGGGCCGCGGTCTCGACCTCCTCCTCGACGGCGACGTCGAGCCCGGGGGCGAGCAGCTCCGTCCGGGTCCTGCCCCAGAACGCGTCGAAGTCGTCGGGCTCGGCGAGCGGGGCCGGCGGCGACAGGAGCCCTGCGAGGTCGTAGATCGTGAGCTCCTCGCCCAGTCGCATCGTCGCGCTCTCCCCTCGGGTAGCAGGAAGGCCCCCGCCGAAGCGAGGGCCTTCCCTGTGATGTGCGCCCGAAGGGACTCGAACCCCTAACCTTCTGATCCGTAGTCAGATGCTCTATCCATTGAGCTACGGGCGCAATCTCCGTTGCCGCGGCAACCGTATGAGCATACAACGCCCGCCGACGCGGGGCCAAATCGAGTGCTCGCGTCCGGGAGTGTCGCGCCGAGCGCTAGGCGAGGAGGAGGCCGAACATGGTCTCGAGGGTGTCGGTCAGCTCGTCGACGCTCTGCGTCGGAGACCGCAGGAGGAGCTGGAGCGCGAGCCCGTCGCGCAGGGCGACGAGACCCGACGCGAGCTGGTCGACGTCGACGCCCGCGACGATGGACCCCTCCCGCTGCATGTCGCTCAGGGTCGCACGGAGGTCGTGATGGATCCGCGTGTAGACATCGCGGAAGAAGTCGTGGGCGGGATGGTCGGGGCGGGTCGCCTCCGCGGCGAGCTGCGTGAACATGGCCGTGATCCCCGGGGCGGCGGCATTCGCCCGCGTCACCGCGACGATCGCCCGGAAGGGCGAGCCCGACTCCGCCAGCACGCGCCGGAACAGCTCCTGATCGGCCTCGTCGCGCTGGCGGAGCAGCGCCATGAGGAGCCCCTCCTTGCTCCCGAAGTGGTGGAGCAGGCCCTGTCGCGAGATCCCGCAGGCGTCGGCGATCTCCTGCACCGTGACCCCGTCGAAGCCCGCACGCCCGAAGGCACGGGTCGCCTCGTCCAGGATCTGCCGCTGACGAGCAAGGCCCGGCGCGTACCTGCTTCCTACTGACACGGTCTCACCTAACCACAGAACGAATGCTTACGCACGCGCAAGTGTTCGTGCTAGCGTCGCGACGTCGATCACCCGCCAGGCAAAGGAGCTTCACCGTGTCCGACACCATCACTGCGGCATCCCTCGAGGAGATCACCGCCGAGCTCACCGCTCTTCGCGAGGAGGTCCTCGCCGCGCGTGCGCTCGCGCAGCGCGCGGAGGACCGCGGGCGCGTGGAGAACCTGTTCAACCGCTACATGCATCTGCACAACGCCTTCGAGGACGAGCAGATCATCCCCCTGTGGGTGAAGGAGGGCACCGAGGGCATCCGCGCGCGCTACACGAACGCGGGGCAGTACACCACATGGCAGAGCGTGACCGACTACCACCGCGGTCGCCCGCACCCGGTCGGCAAGCTGATCCTGCACGCCACCAGCACCCCGGTCATCGAGGTCGCCGCCGACGGGAAGACGGCCAAGGGCGTCTGGCTCATGGCCGGCACCGAGTCGGGGCTCACCGACCCGAAGGTCGCCGAGGCGTTCCCCGACATGTACTCCCCCGAGGAGGTGCTCGGCCAGAAGGTCTGGGCGCACTGGGTGTGGTGCAAGTACGCCATCGACTTCCTCAAGCAGGACGGCGAGTGGAGGTTCTGGAAGTTCCGGTGCTACGAGCTCGCCCGCGCGCCGTTCGAGGAGAACTGGGTCGCCTTCGGCCTCAAGAACCAGGGCGCCTTCGACCTCGACCTCATGTACTTCGGCGACGACGGCAAGCCCGTCTTCATGCCCCCGGCCGACGAGCCCGTGCCGTCGAAGAACCATCCGTACAGCCCCGAGACGGTGCAGAAGCTCGAGCCGGAGCCGCCGGTGCCGCACGAGACCTTCACCGACACCTTCGCCTGAACCGTCCGCCCCGCATCCCCTCGAAGGAATAGCACCGATGCTGCTCGAACGCGACCTCATCCAATCCGTCGGCTTCCGAAACGTCCGCGAGGGCGGTGACATCACGGGGTTCCAGTTCCGCGTGCGCATGCCGTCGTACCGCGGCATGGCGGCCAGCCTCATCGACGGCATCGGAGTGAGCATCCCCGGAATCGTCGACGTCGGACCGGACGTCCCGCTCTGGACCCTGCAGGGAAGGACCCTCACGCTCGCCGAGCTGTGGGAGAGCGAGGACCTGCGCTGGCCGCTGGAGGACGCTGCGGTCATCACCGTCCCGCTGCCGGGCGGCCTGCCGGACGGGACCCACGAGCTCTCGATCGACCTGCGCCTGCGGATGTCGTACATCCCGCAGGAGCACCAGCCCAGCCGGTACCGCGTCACCAAGCGCGTCACGCTCTCGCCGGAGGCGAGCGGCGAGCCGTTCCGCTACGGCGTCAGCCTGTACAGCTTCATGAGCGACTACGGCACCGTGCTCGACCTCGAGACGGCGATGGCCGGGATCGCCGATCTCGGCGCGACCGGCATCGAGATCCTCGGAGAGGGCCACATCCCCGGCTACCCCAACCCGTCGCAGGAATGGGTCGACGACTGGTTCCGCCTGCTCGGGAAGTACGGCCTCGAGCCCACCAACTACGGCTCGTGGATCGACACCCGCCTGCACTCGAGCGGCCCGAACGGCCGCGACATGACGGTGGAGGAGGGCGCGCAGCAGCTCCAGCGCGACCTGCGGCTCGCGGGACGCCTGGGCTTCCGATTCGTGCGGCCGAAGATCGGCGTCGTCTCCGGCGACCTCGTCCCTCACCCCATCTGGACGGAGGTCACCGAAGCCTCGCTGCCCCTGGCGGAGGAGCTCGACATCATCATCTGCCCGGAGATCCACTCGCCGACTCCGATCAGGCACGAGGTCGTCGAGGAGTACATCGAGTTCATCGAGCGCACGGGCACGAAGCACTTCGGCATCCTGATCGACACCGGGATCTTCCAGGACCGCCCGATCCCGCTCCGTCCCGGCGAACTCCCCGGCGGACGTCCGGCGTTCCTCGACGGCATCCACGTCGACCCCGCGGACTTCGCCGCCGTCGCCCCGTACACCGTGTTCGTGCAGGCGAAGTTCCACGACATCGACGAGAACCTCGAAGACCAGCAGATCCCGTGGGAGCCCGTGCTGCGCGCGATGCGGGATGCCGGCTACACCGGCTACCTCTCCAGCGAGTACGAGGGCGAGCGCGAGCCGTGGCGCTCGATCGAGCAGGTCCGCCGCCAGCACTCGCTGCTGCGACAGGTCGTGGACGGGCTCTCATGACGAAACCGTTGAGAGTCCTCGTCGTCGGCGCCGGCATCGGCGGACTGACGACCGCCTCGGCTCTGGCGCGGATCGGCGCGCACGTCGACGTCATCGACGACAAACCCGAGATCAGCGTCGCCGGCGTCGGCTTCGGCCTCCGCATCAACGGCCTCCGAGCGGTGCGCGACATCGGACTGCTGGAGAAGTGCCTCGAGATCGGCCACCCCGCTCCAGCGATCGACAACTACGACGCCGAGGGGAACCTCCTCAGCACCATGAGCTACGGCTCGCAGGACGAGGGCCTCCCGGGCTGCGTGACGATGTCGAGGATGGCGTTTCTGGAGATGGCCGCGCAGCACGCCCTCGACAACGGGTGCACCTTCCGCCTGGGAACGACCGTCGCCCACCTGACGCAGGATGACGCGAAGGCGAGCGTGACCTTCCGCAGCGGCGACCAGGGCGAGTACGACCTCGTCGTGGGCTTCGACGGCCTCCACTCGCAGATGCGCCGCGACCACTTCGGCGAGAAGTACGCGCCGCGCCCGGTGGGCGGCGTGGCGTGGCGCGCGGGGCTCCCGAATCGCCGCAGGATCATGCAGCCGATCATCAGCCAGGGCTACGGCGGCAAGATCATGCTCACCCCGCTGTCGGAGGACCAGATGTACATGGTCCTCACGGTGGCGGAGGAAGGGCGCCCCCGATACGACGCGGCGAACATGGCCCAGATCATGCACGACCGCGCCGTCGCCCTCACGGGCGGCTCCGAGTTCCTCGCCGACGCGCTGGAAGACGTCCGCCACGCCGAGAACGTCGCCTACACGCCCTACTCGACGGTGTGGGTGCCGTACCCGTGGTTCCGCGGGCGCGTCATGATCATGGGCGACGCGGCCCACACGATGACCCCGTACCTGGGGTCGGGAGCCGCCATGAGCATCGAGGACGGCGTCGTCCTCGCGCAGGAGCTGGCGAAGGACCAGTCCCTGCTCGACGCCCAGCTCAACGTCATGAAGCGCCGCCTGCCCCGCGTCCGCGCCGTCCATGATCGCTCGATCGAGTCGATGCTCGAGGAGTTCGACTCCGTGACGCCGGAGGCGTACCGCGCCCGGATCGAGCACCTCCGTCACGACGAGCCGATCGCGAACGAGTACGCGAACCGTCTCCTGCGGATGCCCTACTGATGCACCGATCGCCCTCCACCCTCCAGGAGACGCCCATGTCGAGAACCGACCATTCCCTCCCCTCCGACGCGCCCGCATCGGCTTCCACCGCGCGGCTCCTCGTCGTCGACGCGGCCGACGAGAGCGCGTTCCGGCCGCTGAACGGGGTCGGCGGAATCCCCGGGCCGGTCGACGGCCATCCGCAGTTCCCGGACATGACGCCCCTGTGGCGGGAAGCGGGGGTGACGGTCGTCAGGTCGTTCGACTGGGTCTCGCGCCTCGACACGCGGAACAACCCGGCCAGTCTGTTCCCGGACTGGGACGCTCCCGTCGACGATCCCGCCAGCTACAACTTCGCGGCGACGGACGCCTGGGTGGAGGCGGTGCACGCGGTCGGCGCCGAGGTCATGTTCACGGTGGCCAGCGCCATCCCCTCCAACAAGCTCCCCGCGCAGGACGTCGACGTCTACGGACGCGTCGTCGAGCACATCGTGCGCCACTACTCGCAGGGGTGGGCGGGCGGGCCGTCGAAGGCCATCCGCATCTACGAGTTCGGGGATCAGCCCGACTTCGGACCGCTGCACTTCGGCGGTCGGCCGGAGGAGTTCTACGGCATGTACCGCGCGTTCTGCGAGGCCGTGCAGCGTGTCGATCGATCACTGACGGTGGGCGGGCCGGCTCTCGCCCTTCCTCTCGAGGCCGACGCACCCTACCGGGAGGGGTTCCTGGATTTCGTGCGCGAGAACGAGCTCCCGCTCGACTTCTTCTCCTTCCTCTGGTTCACCGACGCCAGTCGCGACCCCCTCGACTACCGCCATGTGTCGGCGGAGCTCCGGGCGCTGCTCGATCGCCGCGGGTTCACGGACACCGAGCTCACGCTCAGCTACTGGAACTACCTCGGCGTCCCGAGCAGCAGCGCACCGGCGGCGGAGAAGGGCGCATTCCAGGCGGCGACCGCCGTCTACCTGCAGGACACCGTCATCGATCACGCGTTCTTCTTCCGCGCCGACAGCGGCCGCGACCCGCACTACGGCTTCGTCGATCCCGGAGGCATCGGAGCAGCGGATGACGGCCCCGACGAGCGGTCCCGCGCGCTCGCCCTCGCCGGACGCGCGCTCCGCGGCCGGCGCCTCGCCGTGACCGGCGGGGATGAGTCGGGCCTCGCGTGCGCGGCCGGACGCGAGGGCGACACGGTGCGCGTGCTCGTGGCCAACTACGTCGCCCCCGACGTCGCGCTCGTCGAACGGACGGAAGACCGCTTCACCTTCCGCATCCCGATCGGCGAGCAGCGCATCGAGCTCGGTTTCGACCTGCCTCCGCAGCGCCCGGAACTGGCGTCGGCCGGAGCGTCCTCCGCCCGCATCGACCTCCGCGGCCTCCCGTGGGCCGGACGGACGGTGAGCGTCACACGCACCTCGATGGCGGGCGCCGTCGACGGGCCCCACGACGCGCGGGTGTCGGACGACGGCCGGATCGGGCTCGACCTCGACCTGCCGCCCCAGACGGTGATCCTCATCGAGCTGCACGCGGGCGAGGGTGTCCCGGGACGGCATTCGTAGCCGGAGGCGGCGGCGATCTCAACCCCTTCCCGGGCAGGTGCCCGGCGCCTAGCGTCGAAGGACCGGACCGCACGAGGAGAGGAGACGTCATGGGATTCCTGGACGACGCCAAGGAGACCGCGGAGACCGCCGCCCGCAAGGCGAAGGAGTCGTGGGAGGACGCCAAGGACCGCATCGGCGACAAGGTCGACGAGCTGAAGGCGGAGGCCGACGTGAAGAAGGCCGAGGCCGAGCGCGACTCGGTCAAGGCCCGTAACGACGCCAAGGAAGAGCTGCGCGACGAGCGATGATCACGATGAGAGGGCCGGGGGCGCGTGTCGCCCCCGGCCCTCTCGCGTCAGCCGTCGATCTCCGAGCGGCGCTCCTTCGTCTCGACGGCGAGCTTCTGCAGGTCGACGAGGCGAAGCGCCTGCATGCGCGCCTCCCGCATCGACGCGTAGTCGGGGTCTTCGTCAGGGCGCATCGCCTCGACGCGCAGCCGGGTGTCGAGGGTCGACGAGATGTCTCCCCACGCCGCCTCGCGGGACTGCTCGACGATCGCCAGCAGGCGGGACTCGTCCTCGAGCTCGGCGCGCAGCGCCTTCGCCACCCCGACGTACTGCTTTGCGCGACGGCGGAGGTTGCGGACGTCGCGGTCGCGGTAGTCGTGCGTGCCGTGCGGCTGCGAGTGGCGCCCCCACGCCGCCTTCCTCGCCTTGGAGATGTCGAGCGCGGCCTGCTCGGACTCGTCGGCGAGCGAGGCGACGGCTTCGCGGGCGACGGGCAGGAAATGGGATGCGTCGAACGCCTCGTCGAGCGAGATCGTGCTCACGAGGATCCTGTTCTTGACGGCCAGCCTGGCCGCCGCGTGCGCGATCGCGAGTCCTTCGGCGATCGCATCGGCGTTCCGTCCCACCGCACCTCCTGCCCCCAGCCTAGCCGGGGGCGACGACGCGCACGCAGGCTCAGGCGCGCGGCACGGCGAGCTCGCCCGTGAGGTACTGGGCGCGGCCGAACCCGAAGCTCCAGTCCTGCGGACCGTTCTCGACGTAGCCGATGAAGACGTCCTGCGGCTCCACGCCGACAGGACCGAGCGCGTCGGCGATGGCGGCGTAGAGGCGCTGCTTCTGCTCGTCGGAGCGGCCGCGCTGCGTGAAGATCTGGATGACGACGGGGTCGGTGCGGTCGAAGCCGAGGCCCGCATCCTCCGCCACGATGGTCGTCGCGGGGCGCGCGGTGACGACCTGGAAGCGGTCGCGCTCGGGGATTCCGTAGACGCCGACGATGGCGTCGTGGATGGCGCCGGCGATCTCGGCGGAGTTGGTGCGGGCGTCGCTGTGGTCGATGCGGACGAGAGGCATGGGAGCTCCTGAGGCCAGATGAACTTTGTCATGACATTCTGTCAAGAATGATCGCGCGTCGTCAAGATTGACAGGACATTACGACAAGAGCAGGCTGGGGCCGTTCAGAAAGGAGCGCCCATGCGCATCGGACTCGTCGGCTTCGGCGTCGGAGGACGCCTGTTCCACCTCCCCTACATCCAGGCGGCCCGAGAGTGGGAGCTCGTCGGCGTCGTCACCCGCTCGTCGGATCGGCGCGCCGAGCTGGCAGAGCTCGCGCCCGGCGTGGACGCATTCGACGACCTCGACGCTCTGCTCGACGCAGGCGTCGACGTGGTCGTCGTGACGACCCCGCCCGAGACGCGGCGCACGCTCGTGCTGAGGGCGCTCGCCCGCGGCGTCCACGTCGTCGCCGACAAGCCGTTCGCCCCCGATGCGGCGACGGCGCGCGAGCTCGCCGCCGCGGCCGAGACCGCCGGGCGCGTGCTGACGGTCTTCCACAACCGCCGCTGGGACACCGACCTCCGCACGCTCGCCGGGGTCCTCGCGACCGGCGAGCTCGGGTCGGTGCAGCGTCTGGTGAACCGGATGGACCAGGACTCGCCCGGGCTGCTCGAGGTGGGGCCCGCGAGCGGCCTGCTCCGTGATCTCGGGGCGCACCTGGTCGACCAGGCGACGCACCTGCTCGGCCCGGTCGTCCGCGTCGACGGCCGCCTCGACTGGGCGGTGCAGGACGGCGAGCGCATCGACGTGGGCTTCGCCCTCGGCCTCCATCACCGCGACGGCGCCTTCAGCTCCGTCAGCGCGAGCAAGGTGAACGCGCTCGCCGAGCGCGAGCTCATCGTCTACGCGGAGCGCGGCTCGTACGTGTCGCGGATGGCGGATGTGCAGTACGAGCAGCTCGTCGCGGGCGCCCATCCCGCCACGAGCGCGGACTGGGGCGTCGAACGCGAGGAGCGCTGGGGCGCGCTGCGCACCGCCGCCGGCGCGCGGACGGTGCCGAGCGCACGCGGCGACTATACGGACTACTACCGCGACCTGCATCGCGCGCTGACGGCAGGTGAGCCCTTCTCCGTCACGCTCACGCAGGCGGTGCACACGATCGAGATCCTCGACGCCGCACGAGTGAGCGACGCGGAGCGCCGCTCGGTCGAGCTGTAGCGCGCCGCGGGGCGGGGCCGGTGGGGCGGCGGGGGCCGCCGTGCAGTGCGGGCGGCGCACCGCGGTGCCGCTCACGCACGCCGGTGCATGTGCGCACAGCATTCCTGTGCACGACGCGCACCTCCACGCAGAACCCGCATCGACGCGCACACGCCGTCACTGAACGCACGGGCCGCCCGGCACCCGAACGACACGCAGAAGGGGCCCCGCCGAGCGGGCCCCTTCTGCGTGTGCGCGCGCGTCAGCGCAGCGTGCGGCGCGAGTCGCGCTTGGACACCGTGTAGATCGCGCCCGTCGTGACGTCCTCCTCGAGCGCCTCGAGCGTGCGCCCGCGCGTCTCCGGCACCTGGGTCACGACGAACACGAGGGCGAGAGCGCCGACGGCGGCGAAGAGGAAGAACGTCCCCGTGATGCCGACGGCATCGACGAGCGTGAGGAAGTACAGCGAGAGGAACCCGTTGACGATCCACAGCATGAACACCGAGATGCCCATGCCGAGGCCGCGCATGTGGAGCGGGAAGATCTCCGACAGGTACACCCAGACCGCGATGTTGAGGAACGTCTGCATCGAGCCGACGAACGCGACGACGAGGAAGAGGATGATCCACGGGCGAAGCGGGTTGCCGACCGGCAGCGTCATCGACGCCACGCCGATGAGCAGGTGGCAGGTCGTCGTCAGGGTGAGGCCGATCGCGAACGTCTTGCGGCGGTCGATGCGGTCCATCATCGCCAGGGCGATGACGCCGCCGACGACGGCGATGACTCCGGGGGCGATGTTGGCGATGAGCGCGGCGCTCTCATCGAAGCCCGACTCGATGAGGACCGTCTGGCCGAAGTACATGATCGAGTTGATGCCCGTGAGCTGCTGGGCGATGCCGAGCCCGATGCCGATGAACAGGATGCGCACGAGGTTGCGGTTCGTGAGGATGGCACGCCAGCCGAGCTGGCCCTCCTCCTTCTCCTCGCGGGCGATGTTCTCGAGCTCGGCGAGCTCGGCCTCGGCGCGCTCCTCGGACCGCACGGTCTTCATGACGGCGAGAGCCTCGTCGCGCCGGCCCTTCTCGATGAGCCAGCGCGGCGACTCCGGCATCCGAAGCATGCCGAAGAAGAGCGCGATGGCCGGCAGCGCGCAGATGGCGAACATGATGCGCCACACGTGGTCGAGGTGACCGAACAGGTTGCCGATGACCGCATTCACGACGAACGCCGCGAGCTGGCCCGTCACGATCATGAGCTCGTTGCGGCCCGCGAGCGATCCGCGGATCTCGAACGGCGCGAGCTCGGCGAGGAAGACGGGGACCACGGTCGACGCGCCGCCCACGGCGAGGCCGAGGATGACGCGGCCCACGACGAGCACCGTGAGGTCGGGCGTGAAGACGACGAAGAGCGTTCCCGCGAAGAAGAGCACGGCGAGCAGGATGATCGTCTTGCGGCGGCCCCAGCCGTCGGAGAGCCGGCCGCCGAACATGGCGCCGATCGCGGCGGCGAAGATGAGCGAGCTCGTCGCGACGCCCTCCGTGAACGCGTTGAGGCCGAGCTCGGCAGCCATGGGACGGAGCGCGCCGTTGATGACGCCCGTGTCGTAGCCGAACAGCAGGCCGCCGAACGTCGCGATGAGTGCGACGAGACCGAGCCGCTTGCGGTGGGGACCGGCGGTGAGCGCCGGGAGGGTACTCGAGCCCTCCGGGGATGAGTGGGCCATTCTGACTCCTTCGTCTGGCGAGGGGACGCCTTTGTCCTTACATGATAGCGAGGATCTTTGTCCTGTCAAACGGACATGACATCGATCAGATCACAAAAATGACACTATGTCTTGACATTTAGTCCTCCTGGGGTCACAGTGATCCCAGCGCCGACGAGGAGGTCGGCCACCCGCACTCCGGTCGAGCAGAGGCGCTCGACCGCCATCGACCTCCTCTGCCCGGTCCGCGGACGGTCCGCGGACGCCCGCACGTCATGGATGTGCACGGGTCGGCCCTCCCGAAAGGACCGCCATGTCGTCGATCACCCCCCGCAAGCTCCTCGGCGCCGGTGCGCTGGCCGCCGTCTCGCTCCTCGCCCTCTCCGCCTGCAGCGGAGGCGGTGCCGCGTCGCAGAGCACCTCCACCGACTCCTCCGGCGGAGGAGGCGGCGACTCGGGCTACGTCATCTCCATGGTGACGCACGAGACCCCGGGCGACTCGTTCTGGGACAAGATCCGCGCCGGCGCCGAGCAGGCGGCGCGCGACACCGGCGCGACGCTCCAGTACTCGAACGACCCCGCGGCCGACAAGCAGGCCCAGCTCATCCAGACCGCGATCGACTCGGACGTCGACGGCATCGCGACGACCCTCGCCACCCCCGATGCCCTCGCGGCATCCGTCCAGGCGGCGGCCGACGCCGGCATCCCGCTCGTCGGGTTCAACTCCGGCATCGACCAGTACCAGGACGTCGGAGCCCTCATGTACTTCGGCTCCGACGAGAATCTCGCGGGCCAGACGGCCGGCGAGCGGATCGCCGAGGCGGGCGGCGAGCATCCGCTCTGCGTCATCCAGGCCGCGGGCTCCGTCGCGCTGGAGGCCCGCTGCGCGGGTGTCGCGAGCGTCGTGCCGGGCACCGAGAACATCCAGGTGAACGGCGCCGACGACTCGGCCGTCGTGGCGGCGCTGCAGGCCAAGCTCCAGCAGGACCCGTCGATCGACTACATCGTCACGCTCGGCGCGCCCATCGCGCTCGACGCGCTCGACGCGATGGAGCAGTCGGGCAGCGAGGCGAAGCTCATCACCTTCGACCTCAACGCCGACGCCGCACAGGCCATCAAGGACGGCCAGATCGAGTTCTCGATCGATCAGCAGCCGTACATGCAGGGCTACATGGCCGTCACGTCGCTCTACCTCTACCTGAAGAACGGCAACGACCTCGGCGGCGGCCAGCCCGTCCTCACGGGGCCGTCGTTCGTCGACCAGTCGAACATCGACGCCATCCTGCCCTTCGCCGAGAACAACACGCGCTGATCCGCTCCGACGGGCGGGTCGACCGGCCCGCCCGTCCCTCATCCCAGGAGTCACCCATGTCCCAGGGTTTCGCGTCCTCCGCCCCGTCGGAGGCATCGAACAGGGTGAAGCTCGGCTGGTCGAACCGCCTGCTCTCCCGTCCGGAGGTCGGCGCGGCCGTCGCCGCCGTGCTCATCTTCGTCTTCTTCCTCTCCGTCGCGCCCGCGTTCCGGTCGGCCGACTCGCTCCTCACGGTTCTGTACCAGGCGTCGACGATCGGCATCGTCGCCGTCGCGGTGGGCCTGCTCATGATCGGCGGCGAGTTCGACCTGTCGGCCGGCGTCATCGTCACGAGCGCCGGCCTGTTCAACGCCCTCTTCTCGTACTACCTCGGCGTCAATCTCATCGTCGGGGCCGTGCTGTCGCTCGTGTTCTGCCTCGTCGTCGGCTTCGTGAACGGCTATCTCGTGATGCGCACGGGCATCCCGAGCTTCCTCATCACGCTCGGCTCGTTCTTCATCCTCCAGGGCGCGAACCTCGGCATCACGAAGCTCGTGACCGGCGCGGTCTCGAGCCCCAACATCTCGCAGATGGACGGCTACGACGTCATGAACGCGATCTTCGCGGGATCGTTCCGGATCGGCGGGGTGACGGTCTGGAACAGCGTCCTCTTCTGGTTCGCCTTCGTCGCGCTCGCGGCCTGGATCCTGCAGCGCACGCGCATCGGCAACTGGATCTACGCGGTCGGCGGCAACGCCGCGTCGGCGCGCGCCGTCGGCGTCCCCGTGGTCGCTGTGAAGATCGGCCTGTTCATGTCGGTGTCGTTCCTCGGGTGGTTCATCGGCATGCACACGCTGTACCGTTTCAACACGCTGCAGGCGGGCAACGGCGTCGGCAACGAGTTCCTCTACATCATCGCGGCCGTCGTGGGCGGAACGCTCCTCACGGGCGGGTTCGGCAACGCCATCGGCGTCGCGATCGGCGCCTTCATCTTCGGGATGACCTCCCTCGGCATCGTGTACGCCGGGTGGGACCCGAACTGGTTCCGCTCGTTCCTCGGCGCGATGCTCGTCCTGGCCGTGCTCGTGAACCTCTACGTCAAGAAGCTCTCGACGAGCAGGAAGGTGGGCTGACATGTCGGACACGCTGCAGAGCGGCACGCCGCTCATCCGGATGGCCGACGTCGGCAAGAGCTACGGGGCCATCCGCGCGCTCAAGGGCATCAACCTCACCGTCAACGCGGGCGAGGTGGCCTGCGTGCTCGGAGACAACGGCGCCGGCAAGTCGACGCTCATCAAGATCATGGCGGGCCTGCACGGTCACACGGAGGGCACGCTCACGGTGCAGGGCGAGGAGCGCCGCTACGACTCCCCCCGCCAGGCGCTGGAGGACGGCATCGCGACCGTGTACCAGGACCTCGCGGTCGTGGGCCTCATGGAGGTATGGCGCAACTTCTTCCTCGGCTCGGAGCTCGTTCGCTCACGCTTCCCGCTCGCGAGCATGAGCATCCGCGACATGAAGGCCATCGCCGACACCGAACTGCGCAAGATGGGCATCGTCGTGAAGGACCTCGACCAGCCCATCAGCGAGCTCTCCGGTGGACAGCGCCAGTGCGTCGCGATCGCCCGCGCCGTGTACTTCGGCGCCAAGGTGCTCATCCTCGACGAGCCGACGGCGGCCCTCGGCGTCAAGCAGTCGGGCGTCGTGCTGAAGTACGTCGCCGCCGCGCGCGACGCGGGCCTGGGCGTGGTGTTCATCACGCACAACCCGCACCACGCGTACCTCGTGGGCGACCACTTCGTCATCCTCAAGCTCGGACAGGCCGTGCTCGACCGCACACGCGACGAGGTCACGCTCGACGAGCTCACGCGGCAGATGGCGGGCGGCGACGAGCTCGCCGAGCTCAGCCACGAGCTCAAGGAGCTGGGCGGCCGCACCGAGGCCATCCGCACCGTCGAGGAGGACACGAAGCGCCGCCGGCGCTGAGGGGAGCGCATGCAGAAGGGGCCCGATCCGCGGATCGGGCC
>NZ_JBSHGQ010000041.1:0-35332 GCF_053617895.1 Microbacterium sp. NPDC055683
CAGGGCCGTCATGGTTGGCGGCGCGGGGCCGCGCGCCGCCTCCGATGACGAGAGGCTACGCCGCCAGGGGTCCCCCCGCTGGGATTCGAACCCAGACTGAAGCGAGTTTAAGTCGCCTGCCTCTGCCGTTGGGCTACGGGGGGGGTGATCTGACGCTACGGCACGGCGAAGGCCGCCACCGACGAGCGGTGACGGCCTTCGGCGCACGGGCCTACTTCGCGGCGGGCGCCTCGACGGGCGCAGCCGCCTCCGCGGGTGCCGTCACCGGGGCGGGAGCGGGCTCCTCGACCTTCGGCTTCGGGCGCGACGCGTACGTCTCGAAGAAGACGCGGGGGGTCTGCGTGGTGCCGAGCTGCACGGTGTCGCGGCCGAGGAAGAAGTTGTGCACCCATCCCCAGATGACGCGCCACTTGCGCTCCCACGACGGCATCGCGAGGCCGTGGTAGCCGCGGTGGGCGACCCACGCGACGAAGCCCTTGAGGGCGATGCTGCCGGACTGGAAGGCGCCGTTGTAGAGCCCGAGACCCGCGACGGCACCGAGGTTCTTGTGGACGTAGTCCACCGGCTGCTCGCCGCGGAGCACCGCCACGAGGTTCTTCGCGAGGCGCTTCGCCTGGCGCACGGCGTGCTGGGCGTTCGGCACGCACATGCCGCCCACGCCGCCGCCCGTGAGATCGGGGACCGCCGAGACGTCGCCCGCCGTCCAGGCGCCCTCGACGACGTTGCCGTCGGCGTCGACGACGCGCAGGTCGGCCTGCGCGCTGATGCGGCCGCGCGCCTCCTTGGGCAGGTCGCCCGCGTTGACGACGACCGGGTTCGCCATGACGCCCGCGGTCCAGATGATGAGGTCGCTGGGGTACTTCTCCCCCGTCGAGACCTCGACGACGCCGTCGACGGCCGACGTCACCTGCGTGTCCAGGTGGACGTAGGCTCCGCGCTTGGCGAGGTCCTTCAGGACCCACTCGCTCGTCTCGAGCGAGACCTCGGGCATGATGCGCCCCATGGCCTCGATGAGGTGGAACTGCGTCTCGTCGAACGAGATCTCGGGGAACTTCTCCAGGAGGGAGTTGGCGAGCGAGCGCAGCTCGGCGAACGTCTCGATGCCCGCGAACCCGCCGCCGACGACGACCGTCGTGAGGAGGCGGGCACGCAGCTCGCTGCCCTTGGGCAGGGCAGACGCCTTCTCGAAGTTGCCGATGAGGGTGTCGCGCACCGCGACGGCCTCCTCGATCGACTTCATGCCGATCGCGTTGTCGGCGATCCCGGGGATCGGGAACGTGCGCGACACCGAGCCGGCGGTCACGACGATGTGGTCGTACTGCAGCTCCCACGGCTCAGCACCCTCGGGCGTGATCGTCGCCGTCTTGTTGGCGTGGTCGATGCCGGTCACCTTGGCGGTGATGAGCTTCGTGCGCGTGAGGTGACGACGGTGCGAGACGACCGCGTGACGCGGCTCGATCGAGCCGGCGGCGACCTCGGGGAGGAAGGGGAGGTACGTCATGTAGGGAAGCGGGTCGACCATGACGACCTCGGCCTCACCCTGTCGAAGGTGCTTCTCGAGCTTCCACGCGGTGTAGAACCCCGCGTATCCACCACCGACGATGAGAATCTTGGGCACGTGAAACTTACTCCTTGAGTTGTGTGCTGCTGGCTACCGCTGCGCGCGCGTCGAACGAACGCGCCTGACCGCAGACACGACGCCGAGCACGACAAGGATACCAGCGGCGCTCAGCGCGAAGAGCGGCAGGGTCACCTCGCGCATGCTGTCGGCCGACGGAAGGAGGGGCGAGCTCGCCTCGCCGGGGGCGTCGGCGGGCGGGATGGCGGGGATCTCCACCGCTTCCGCCGTCGGGGCCGGTTCGGGGCCCGCCTGCGCGCGGCGGTGCAGGGCGATCCACTCCTCGAGGCTCCCGAGGGGATTCTGCGCGACGGTCGCCACGGTGCCGTCGACCGCGGCGGCGGCGTCGACCAGGCCGAACCCGTACTGCGGATCGGGGACCGACTCGACGCCGTCGGGGCGATCCGCCGTGCGGATGATGCGGTTGATGACGTTCGCCGCGTCGAGGTCGGGATGCGCCGCGCGCACGAGCGCGGCGACGCCGGCGACGATGGGGGCGGCGCCGCTCGTGCCGCTCCACTCCACGATCTCGCCCGTCGCCGAGACGCCCAGGAGCTGCTCGCTGGGCGCGGCGACGCCGATCGTGATCCCCTGCGTCGAGGCGCCCACGCTCGCGACGCCTGCCGTGTCGACGCCCGCGACCGCGAGCACGCCGGGGATGGTCGCGGGCGCGCCGACGACCGTCGTGCCGCTCGCGCGGTTGCCGGCGGCGACGACGACGACGACATCGTGCTCGAAGGCGTAGAGGAACGCCTCGTCCCAGCTCTCGTCCCAGTCGAGCGTGTTCGTCGTGAACGACAGGTTCACGACGTCGGCGCCGTTGTCGACGGCCCAGATCATGGCCTCCGCGACCTGTTCGTCGAACGGCACGGCGGCGGATGCGCCGAAGCCGAGCGAGACGGACAGCAGATCGGCCTCCGGCGCGACGCCGATCATCCCCTCGTCCTCGCCCGTGCCGCGGCCGGCGGCGAGCGAGGCGACGTACGAGCCGTGGTTCTGGTCGGTGGCGCCGACGGGCGTGCGGCCGTCGGCCGCGCCCACGCCGGAGACGTCGGTGCCGTCGACGACGGCGCCCTCGAACTCCTGCGGGCCCTTCGCGATCCCGGTGTCGATGACCGCGATCGTGACGCCCTCGCCGCGGGTCGTCTCCCACGCCTCCTCGACGCCGTACTCCTCGAGCCAGTACTCCGCCGCCCGCACGGGATCCTCTGGCTCGGGTGTCGCCGTGGGCGTCGCCGTCGCGGTCGGGGTCGGCGTGGGCGTCGACTCGATGGCGGCAGGCGCCGGCGGGACGGCCGCCGCGGGTGCCGCCGCGATCGCGGCGGAAGGCCCCGCGGCGCCGAGGATCACGACGAGGAGCGCGCCGAGGGGGCGCCTCATGCAGCGGCGCCGGGGTTCTCGCATTCGCAGCGCGCGGGCGACCACGCAGATCGCGCGAGCGCGAGGTCGCCGAGCGGGTTGACGCCGGGGCCCGCTGCGAGCGCGTGGCCGGCCAGGGCGTGCAGGCACTTCACGCGCGTCGGCATGCCGCCCGCTGAGATGCCGGCGATCTCGTCGACCTCGCCGAACTGCGCACGGTCCGCGAGGTACGCGGCGTGCGCGCGGTGATACCCCGCGCGCACCTCGTCGTCCTCCTCGAGGAGCGCCGTGAGCTCCGGCATGACCTGGCCCGCCTCGAGCCGCGACATCTCCGCCGTGGCGGCCGGGTGCGTCAGGTAGTAGAACGTCGGGAACGGCGAGCCGTCGGGCAGCCGGGGCGACGTCGCGACGACCGTCGGGTTGCCGCACACGCATCGCGCGGCGACGCCGACGACGCCACGCGATGGCCGCTGGAGCTGCGTCTCGACGACCTCCAGGTCGACGGGTCGCACGGGCTCGAAGGGAGGTGTCGTCACCTCGCCAGGCTACCCGCCGGTGCTGTCGTCCGGCTGGAAGACGCCGCCGCCGTCGACCGTCTCGTCCTCGGACACGGCCGACTCCGCGAGCCCGCTCGCGACGACCGATCGCAGCAGCTGGCCCATCCAGTCGCCCTCGGTCTCCTCGACCTCGGCGCTGACGGGGTCGGGCTCGCGCGGGAGCTCGCTGTCGTCGAGATCGTCGACGACGAGGTAGTTCACCTCGCCCGGGTACGTGTAGTAGAGGCGCTCGCGCGCCTGCGCGGCGACATAGGCGTCGTCGTTCCAGCGCTCGCGTTCGCGCTCGAGTTCGGCGACCTCGTCGGCGCTCACCTGCACGGCCTCGCGGAGGAACGCGATCCGCTGCTGCTGGGCGAGGTAGGTGCCCGCGGTGGGCACGAGCACGAAGGCGCCGAGGACCACGAGACCGAGCATGACGACGGCGAACCCCGACACGCGGATGCCGCCGAGCCATCCGCGCACGTCGACACGGCGGGTCCCCTTCCCGGAGACGGCGGAAGGGGGAGCCGATGGTCTCTTGGCCATGGCTCCCCCTTCCGTCACACGGGGTCGGTGACCCGCTTACGCCGTGAAGCGCGGGAAGGCGCCGCGGCCGGCGAACGTCGCGCCGGCACCCAGCTCCTCCTCGATGCGCAGAAGCTGATTGTACTTCGCGACCCGGTCGCTGCGAGCGGGCGCGCCGGACTTGATCTGACCGCAGTTGACGGCGACGGCGAGGTCGGCGATCGTCGTGTCCTCGGTCTCACCCGAGCGGTGCGACATCATCGCGGTGTAGCCGTTGCTCTGCGCGAGCGCGACCGCGTCGAGCGTCTCGGTCAGGGTGCCGATCTGGTTCACCTTGACGAGGAGCGAGTTCGCCACGCCCTTCGCGATGCCGTCGGCGAGACGCTGCGGGTTGGTGACGAACAGGTCGTCGCCGACGAGCTGCACCTTGCCGCCGATGCGCTCGGTGAGGGCCTTCCAGCCCTCCCAGTCGTCCTCCGCGAGGGCGTCCTCGATCGTGACGAGGGGGAAGTTCGCGAGCAGGTCCTCGTAGTACGAGGTGAGCTCCTCCGCCGTGAGCTGCTTGCCCTCGAAGTGGTACCGGCCGTCCGCGAAGAACTCCGTCGAGGCGACGTCGAGGCCCACGGCGATGTCGGTCCCGGGGGTGAAGCCGGCCTTCTCGATCGCGGCCATGAGGAAGTCGAGCGCACCGCGGTTGGAGGGGAGGTCGGGCGCGAAACCGCCCTCGTCGCCGAGGCCCGTGGCGTAGCCGCCGGCCTTCAGCTCGCTCTTCAGCACGTGGTACGTCTCGGTGCCCCACCGGAGCGACTCCGCGAACGACTCGGCGCCGAGCGGCACGAGGAAGAACTCCTGCATGTCGACGCCCGTGTCGGCGTGGGCGCCGCCGTTGATGACGTTGAGGGCGGGGACGGGGAGGACGTGCGCGTTGGGTCCGCCGACGTAGCGGAACAGCGGCAGGTCGGCGCTGTCGGCGGCGGCCTTCGCGACCGCGAGGCTGACGCCGAGGATGGCGTTGGCCCCCACGCGCTTCTTGTTGTCGGTGCCGTCGACCTCGATGAGCGCCTGGTCGATGACGCGCTGCTCGCTCGCGTCGAGCCCCTCGATGGCCGGGCCGAGCTCGTCGATGACGGCGTCGACGGCCTTCTGCACGCCCTTGCCTGCGTAGCGGCCCTTGTCGCCGTCACGGAGCTCGTACGCCTCGAAGGCGCCCGTCGATGCGCCGGAGGGGACGGCCGCGCGCTGCACGATGCCGTCGTCGAGGAGCACCTCCACCTCGACGGTCGGGTTGCCTCGCGAGTCGAGAATCTCGCGAGCGCCTACTGCTTCGATCAGTGCCACGGAAGTACTCCTTGTCGGTGGGTGATGCGGGGAGCGACGTCGGTCCGAGCGCCAGTCTATTGCCGTCGCGGCGCGCCCTCAGACGAGCACGGCGATGGCGAGACCATCCCACCCCTTCACGCCCACGGTCTGGATGGCCGTCGCATCGAACCGGGGATCGTCGCCCAGCATCGCGAGACCTGCACGGACGCCCCGGACCTGCGGGTCGTCGGTCGTGTCGTCGACGACGCGACCCGAGCGGCCGACGTTGTCGACGACGACGACGGCGCCCGGCCGTCCGAGCCGCGCCGCCCAGTCGAGGTAGATCGTGTTCGACTCCTTGTCGGCGTCGATGAAGACGAGGTCGAAGGGCTCCCCGCCGTCGAGGGAGGGCAAGACGTCCGCTCCGCGTCCGACCAGGATCTCGATGCGATCGGCGACACCGGCCGCCGCCGCGTTGGCGCGGGCGAGCTCCGCGTTGGCGGGCTCCGCCTCGATCGAGACGACCGCGCCGCCCTCGGGCAGCGCCCGCGCCATCCAGATCGCGGAGTAGCCGGCGAGCGTGCCGATCTCGAGCACGCGGCGCGCACGCGAGATCCGCACGAGCAGGTGGAGGAGCTTCCCCGCGACGGGCGCGACCTCGATCGGGGCGAGATGCGCCGCCTGCTGCGAGGCCAGCGCCGCCTCGAGCGCGGCGTCGTGCCCCACGAGCGTGTCGGCGAGATAGCGGTCGACGGCGGCCCAGTTCTCGGGAGTCGGCTCCGGCATGCCCCCAGCCTGTCCTATCGGACCTGCGCCGCGCCATCCCCCTGCGCGAGCACGTCGCGGCGGAACTGGCCCGCCAGCGCCAGGATGGCCGCCACGACGGCCAGGATTCCCCACGACACGACGCCCAGCGGGCCGACGAGCGCCAGGTCGACATCGGCGCCCGCGGCCGAGAGGACGAGCACGACCCCGGCGGCCGCGTTGAGCGCGCCGTGACCCACGACGGCGGGCCAGACCGACCCCGTGCGCAGGCGGGCCCATCCGAAGAGCACGCCCCACGCGATGCAGCCGCCGATCATGAGCAGGACGCCCGAGACGTCGGTCCGCCCGAAGTTGTAGCCGAGCAGGATGAGCGGGGCATGCCACGCGCCCCACAGCGCCCCCGAGGCGATGAGCGCGGGCCAGATGCCCAGCGGGCGCAGAGCCGGCAGCAGCCATCCGCGCCAGCCGATCTCCTCGCCGAACGCGAACACGCTGTTCACGAGCGCACCGAGCGGGATGGCCGCGAGCTGGGCCGCGACGAGCACGGGCAGCGGCACGAGCGCGGCGTCGACGCCCGCCGCCTCGATCGTCGCGGCGAACCCCGAGAACGAGACGAGGTCGAGCTCGACGAGCCCGAGCGCGCCCGACACGAGCGCCGTCGCCACGACGAGGGCGGGCGGCACGAGGACGGCGGCGACGACGAAGCCGATCGTCCGGCCGACGGGGCGCAGCGGCCACACGCCGAGCGATCGCAGGCGATCCCGGCGCGGCGAGCGCATGGCGAGCACGACGACGAGCGTCGCCGCGAGCGGAGTGGACATCATGCCGGTCGCGACGAGGCCGAGGAAGGGCGACGCTGCGCCGTCGCCGAGCCACAGCGGCAGGGCGACGAGCCACGCGAGCCCCACGGCGACGACCGCGAACACGGCGACGGCGGGCCACGGCACCCGGATGGCGGCGCTCATGCGCGGTCCGTCCGCTCGCCGAGCCCTGCCAGCAGCGCGGCGGCCGTCTCGGCGTCGTCCACCGTCACGGTGAAGACCCGGCCGTTCGTCCTCGTCACGCGCAGCGCCTCCCCGGCGCGCATCACGACGCCCCAGCCCGAGGACATGCCGTACCGCCATCCCCATCCGCCGTACTCCCCCATCGGGTCGACGTACGCGACCTCCGCCGACGCGATCTCGGCGCGCGGGATGCGGACGCGCGGCCATCCGATCGGCGCGCGCACATCGAGTCCGGCCTCGTCGACGCGGACCCGGTAGACGAGGGTCGTCGCGACGAGCGCCGCGACGAGCAGGGCGCAGCCGATCGTGATCCACGTGGCCGTCGACGGGGCGCCGGAGGTCGCGACGTCGGCGATCGCCGTGCCCGCCGAGACGGCGACGAGCACGAGGAGCGCGCCGCCCAGCACGAGAAGACCCGTCCGCGCCATCGTCACGGTCTGCATCCACACCGCCCGCTCGTCCTCGGCCAGACGGAGCGGCTCCGGCGCGGCGGCAGCGGGGCCCTCGTCGGGGAGGTCGGGGACGAGCGCCCACGCCGCCGCGCCGAGCACGATGCCGGCTGCGAAGCCGACGACGACGAGCCAGGTCACGGATCCCGCATCGCGCGCATCCGCGAGACCCACCTGCAGGAGGGTGCTGCCGAAGAGGACGGCCGAGAGCACGCCCACCTCGAACCACACGGCGGCGGCGAGGAGCCGGTGGGTGCGGCCTCGGGACGTGCGCATCTGCGCGAGCCCGATGCCGCCGAGGAGGGCCGTCACCCCACCTCCCGCCGCGAGGGTGAGGAGCGGGACGACCGCGGCCGGCGTGAAGCCGTCGGGGCCTCCCGTGAGTCCCCAGTGCGTCGCGAGCGGATCGGGAAGCAGCGGCAGCAGCGCCGCCTGCGTCGCCGCCAGCGCCACGAAGACGGCGAGCGGGACGAGGAGCCCGATCCACCGGAACCGGCGGATGGCGCGGGCCCTGTCGGGCGAGCGGTCGGTCGTCATCGTTCCTCCTCGGATCGTGCGCGGATCAGGTCCGCGCGTCCCTCACGAGCCCCGCGAGGACATCCCGGGGGATGCCGAGGGCCTCGGCTCGCGCCGTCAGGGCGCGGATGTCGTCGTGCAGCTCGGACATGCGCTCGGCGGCGTCGGTGATGACGGCGCCGCGTCCGGGACGCATGTCGACGAGACCCTCGTCGCGCAGCTGCTGGTAGGCGTGCAGCACGGTGTGCAGGTTCACCCCCAGCGCCGACGCCACCTGCTTCGCGGCGGGCAGCCGGTCGCCCTGGCGGGTGCGACCCGCGACGACGTCCGCGCGGATGGACGCCGCCAGCTGCGCGAAGACGGGTTCCTCGCGCATCGGGTCGATGCGGATCAGCATGTAGTTATTCTAGCGCAACTAGAACAATATCCTCGTCGTTCGTCGGCCATCTCCCGGACACCCGCGGCTCGTACACTTCCCGCATGACGACCCAGCCCGCGCTCGCGCGCAGACTCGGCCTCGGCGACGCCGCCGCGATCGGACTCGGATCGATGATCGGGGCGGGCGTCTTCTCGGCGTTCGCGCCCGCCGCGGCAGCCGCAGGGCCGTGGCTGCTCGCGGGCCTCGCGATCGCCGCCATCGTCGCGCTGTGCAACGCGACGTCGTCGGCCCAGCTCGCGGCCGTCCATCCCGTCGCGGGCGGCACGTACGCGTACGGCCGCGCCGAGCTCGGGGCGTGGTGGGGGTACCTCGCGGGATGGTGCTTCGTCATCGGCAAGATCGCCAGCTGCGCCGCGATGGCGCTCGTCTTCGCCGCGTACGCCGCCCCCGCCGGCGGGGAGCGCCCCGTCGCGATCGCCGTCGTCGCGCTGCTCGCCGGCGTCAACCTGCTCGGCGTGACGCGCACGGCGCTCGCGACGAAGATCATCGTCGCGGTCGTGCTCGCCTGCCTCGCGGTCGCCGTCGCGGCCGGGTTCGTGAGCCCCGCCTCACCCGCCGCGGTCGTCGCGACGGGTGCCGACCCCTACGGCGTGCTGCAGGCCGCCGGTCTGCTGTTCTTCGCGTTCGCCGGCTACGCGCGTATCGCGACCATGGGCGAGGAGGTGCGCGACCCCGCCCGCACCATCCCGCGGGCCATCCTGCTCGCCTTCGCGCTCGCCGTCGCCGTGTACGCCCTCGTCGGCACGTCGCTGCTGCGTGCGCTCGGCCCCGACGGCCTCGCCGCCTCGTCGGCTCCCCTCGCCGACGCGGTCGATGCGGCCGGATGGGCGTGGGCGCAGCCCGTCGTCCGCGTCGGCGCGGCGGCCGCGGCGCTCGGGGCGCTGCTCGCGCTCATCGCGGGAATCGGCCGTACGACCCTCGCGATGGCGCGCGAGGCCGACCTTCCGCCCTTCCTGTCTGCGGTGCACCCCCGCACGCACGTTCCCCACCGCGCCGAGATCGCGGTCGCGCTCGTCGTCATCGGCATCGTCGCGTTCGCCGACCTGCGCGGCGCCATCGGCTTCTCGTCGTTCGGCGTGCTGCTCTACTACCTCGTCGCGAACCTCGCCGCCTGGCGGCAGCGCCCGTCGGTGCGCCGCTATCCGCGCGCGATGCAGGCGGTCGGCGCCGCCGGCTGCGTCGTGCTCGCCGCGTCCCTGCCCTGGCAGAGCGTCGTCGCGGGCGTCGCCGTCGTCGTCATCGGCGTCGCCTTCCGCGGCATCCGCCTCCTCCTCGAGCGCCGCGCCACCGTCGCGGAGGAGTGACCCCTGCCCCGCCCCTGCCTGCGCCCTGCCCGCCGAAAGCCCATCCGCGTGCCGAGAGCACACCGGATTCGCCGTAACCGGGTGTGCTCTCGTCCAACGGATATCCGTTGGACGAGAAAGGGGCGAAAAGAAGGGCGGGGTCAGCTCAGGGGCTTGAGAGCCAGCGAGTCGCGGGAGGCGCCGGCCGACACCGTCGCGAAGGCCGTGTAGCCGTCGGCGGCCGCCCGCTCCAGGAGCGCCTTGAGGTTCTTCGTCCGCTGCTCGAGCCGCACGCGCGACCCCTCCGCGACGAGCTGCGCCTTCAGCGCAAGGAGCTCCGCGACGGGTGCATCGCGATCGTGCACGAGGACGACCGCGGCCGCCGCCTCCGCGTCGGCGAGCGCGACGAGGTCCACGATGCGCTCGAAGCCGATCGAGAAGCCGACCGCCGGCACGTCCTGGCCGAGGAAGCGTCCGATCATCCCGTCGTAGCGGCCTCCGCCGCCGAGCGAGTAGGGCGCCGACGGGTGCGCGATCTCGTAGATGGTGCCCGTGTAGTAGCCCATGCCGCGCACGAGGAAGGGGTCGAAGGCGAGCGGGAGCTCCGCTCCCGCCGCGCCCGCGCCGCGCGCCGCCCCGACCGCCTCGCCGATGCCGACGAGGTGCGCGACGATGTCGTCGTCCACGCCCTCCGGCAGCGCCCGACGGATCTGCGCCTCCCCGAACGGCAGGTGCTCGCGCGTCTGCGGGCGCGTGAGGAACGCCTCGAGGGCGGAGGCGGCGGCATCCGACGCCCCCCGCTCGCGCAGCTCGGCGACGACGCCCGACGGGCCGATCTTGTCGAGCTTGTCGATCGTGATGAGCACGCCGGGGCGCTCGTCCGCCGGGAATCCGAACACGTCGAGCATGGCGTCGAGTGCGCGGCGGTCGTTGATGCGGACGGTCGCGCCCTCCAGGCCCAGCGCGTCGAGCGCGTCGAGCGTCGCGGCGATGAGCTCGGCCTCGGCGCGCGCCGACGCGTCGCCCATGATGTCGATATCGCACTGCACGAACTGCCGGTAGCGGCCCTTCTGCGGCCGCTCGGCGCGCCACACCGGCGCGATCTGCACGGAGCGGAACACGGTCGGGAGCTCGGCGCGGTGGCTCGCGTAGAAGCGCGCCAGCGGCACCGTGAGGTCGTACCGCAGCCCGAGGTCGCTCAGCTGCGCGGTGTCGTCCGCCGCCGCGTACACGGCATCGGCGTCGAGACCGCGCTTGAGCACGTTGAAGGCGAGCTTCTCGTTGTCGCCGCCGACGCCCGCATGCAGCCGGTCGTACTCCTCCATGACGGGCGTCTCGATCTCGTCGAACCCGTGCGCGCGGTAGCGCTCGCGGATGACGGCGAGCACTCGCTCGCGACGGGCCTTGTCAGCGGGGAGGAAGTCGCGCATGCCGCGCGGCGGGTTCACGGAAGCCATAGCGCCCCCATTCTCCCATGACGCGTCAGGGCGCCTCGGCCTCGCGGATGGCGTCCGCGACATCGCGGACGGCCGTGCGGAGGGCGCGCTCCGCGTCCCAACCCCGGGCCCTCGCCACCGCGACGAGCCCGAGCAGCGTGTCGCCGAGCTCCTCCTCCGACTCCGGGAGCACGCCGGGCTCGGCCGCGGCGACCGACTCCGCGAGCTCGAGCCCCACGCCCACCTGCTCGCCCTTGCCGAGCACCTTCTGGGCGAGGGCGAGGGCCGGCATCGCGGGCGAGACGCCGTCGAGCACCGACGAGCGCGCGCTCTTCTCCCGCGCCTTCGCGGCGTTCCACAGCTCGAGCACGCGCTCGGGGGTCTCTGCGGTCTCGTCTGCGAAGACGTGCGGATGGCGGCGGATCATCTTCTCGGACAGCCCCCGCGCGACGTCGTCGATGCCGAACGGGTCGACGTCGCTGTGCGCGGCGACCTCGGCGTGGAAGAGCACCTGCCAGAGGAGGTCGCCGAGTTCCTCGCGCAGCTCGGCCCGGTCGCCGCGCTCGACGGCGTCGACGAGCTCGGCCGACTCCTCGACGAGGTAGGGCACGAGGCGCTCGTGCGTCATGGTCTGCGACCACACGCACCGCTCGTGCACCTGCCGCATCACGTCGGCGGCCCGCTTCAGCTCATCCCCTGGTGCGCTCACGCGTCCATCCTCTCCCGTCACGAGATCTGCGCGAGCCGCCGGTGGTGGCGGGCGCGCCACGAGACGAGCACGCCCGAGAGCACGAGCGCGATCGCCGAGCCGCCGAGCACGCCCAGCACCGCCTCGTCGCGCAGCAGCGCGTCGTCGGCGAAGGCGAGGCCGGCGAGCAGCAGCGACACCGTGAACCCGATGCCGCCGAGCGCCCCGGCCGCGACGAGATCGGGCACCCGGATCTCGGGCGCCGTGCCGCGCGGGCGGATGAGCATGGCGAGCCAGCCGAACAGCACGATGCCGACGATCTTGCCGAGCGGGAGGCCGATGAGGATGCCCCACAGCGCCGGCGACAGCTCGTCGGGCGACACCTGCGGGATGACCACGAGCGCCGAGAAGAACGCGAAGACGGGAAGGACGAGCCCGTTGATCCACGGCTCCAGAACGTGCCGCGCGCGCATGCCCTCCCCCTGCCGGACGGCGAGGCCGAGCAGCACGCCCGCGATCGTCGCGTGCACGCCCGACTGGTAGACGAGAACCCATGCGGCGAGCGCGACGACGATCATGAGCGGCACGAGCACGACCTTCGAGCGGTCGCCGACGAGGCGGCTCAGCACGGCGAACACCACGACGAGCACGATGCCGAGGGCGAGGCTGCCGAGGTCGACGTCGGTCGCGAACAGCACCGCGATGAACACGATGCCGACGATGTCGTCGATGATCGCGAGCGCGAGGAGGAAGACGCGCACGGTCGACGGCAGCCCCTTCCCGAACACGGCGAGCACGCCGAGCGCGAACGCGATGTCGGTCGCCGTGGGGATGGGCCATCCGTCGCGCGTCTCGGGAGCCCCCGCGACGAGCAGGTAGATCGCGATCGGCACGATCACGCCGCCGGCGGCCGCGATCGCCGGCTTCACCGCCCGCGCGACGCTGTTCAGCTGGCCGCGCGTGAGCTCGTACTGCAGCTCGACGGCCACCCCGAAGAAGAAGATCGCGAGCAGGAAGTCGGCGACCCAGTGCGCGATCGACAGGTCGAGCGCCGTGCCGGGCACGCCGAGGTGCGCGTGGCTGAACGAGATCACGGCATCGCCCACGGGGCTGTTCGCCGCGACGAGGCCGAGCGCGGCGGCGCCCAGCAGGAGGAAGGCGGGGAAGCGCTCGGAGCGCAGGAGACCGATCATGGGGACCTCTCGGGTTCATGTGACGGGACGCGTCTCGCGCCCGCCGCCGACCAGACTTCCCGGCACACCGTCCTCCACCCTACCGGGCGGCCGGCGCCTCCTTCGGCGGCAGCGGGAAGATCGCGTCGAGCAGCTGCGCGACCCAGGCGAGCAGCCCCGCGTCGCCCAGCGGCTCTCCGTCGACGACGGGCAGCGGGACGACCATCGCCTCGCCGCCGCTGAGGATCTTGGCTCCCGGGTGGAGCCGCTGCAGGCGCACCTTGACCGAGTCGGGCAGATGCGCGGGCGCGACGCGGAGGTTGCGCCCCATCGCGACGACGTCGGCGAGCCCCGCCTGCGCCGCGCGCCGTCGGAGCCGGGCGACCGCGACGAGACCGTCGACCTCGGGCGGCGTGGGGCCGTAGCGGTCGACGAGCTCCTCGACGACGAGGTCGATCGCGTCGTCCCTCGCCGTCGCGGCGGCCGCGGCGGAGAGCTTCTGGTACGCCTCGAGCCGCAGCCGCTCGCTGTCGATGTACGTCTCGGGGAGCCGCGCCTCGACGGGCAGCTCGAGCCGCAGCTCGGTCGGCCCGTCGGCCTCCTCGCCGCGGAAGGTCGCCACCGCCTCGCCGATCATGCGGAGGTACAGGTCGAACCCGACGCCCGCGATGTGCCCCGCCTGCTCGGCGCCCAGCAGGTTGCCGGCTCCGCGCAGCTCGAGGTCCTTCATGGCGACCTGGATGCCGCTGCCGAGGTCGTTGTGCACGGCGATCGTCTCGAGGCGGTCGGCCGCCGTCTCCGACAGCGGCTTGCCCTCGTCGTAGACGAAGTACGCGTAGGCGCGCTCGCGCCCGCGGCCCACGCGTCCGCGCAGCTGGTGCAGCTGCGCGAGCCCGTACTTGTCGGCGCGGTCGATGATGATCGTGTTCGCGTTGGCGATGTCGATGCCGGTCTCGATGATCGTCGTGCAGACGAGCACGTCGAACTTCCGCTCCCAGAAGTCGTCGACGACCTGCTCGAGCTGGTTCTCGCTCATCTTGCCGTGCGCGACGGCGATGCGCGCGTCGGGCACGAGCTCGGCGAGGTGCGCCGCGACGCGCTGGATGGACTGGACGCGGTTGTGCACGAAGAAGATCTGGCCCTCGCGCAGCATCTCGCGCCGGATGGCCGCCGCGATCTGCTTGTCGTTGTTCGGCCCGACGTACGACAGGATCGGATGGCGGTCCTCGGGCGGCGTCGCGAGGGTCGACATCTCGCGGATGCCCGTCACCGCCATCTCGAGCGTGCGCGGGATGGGCGTGGCGCTCATCGCGAGGATGTCGACGTTGGTCTTGAGCTTCTTGAGCGCGTCCTTGTGCTCGACGCCGAAGCGCTGCTCCTCGTCGACGATCATGAGGCCGAGATCCTTGAACCGCACCGCCTCGGTGAGGATGCGGTGGGTCCCGATGACCATGTCGACCGTGCCGTCCTGCAGCCCCTGGATGGTCTCGCGCGCCTCCTTGTCGGTCTGGAAGCGCGACAGCGCGCGCACCTTGACGGGGAAGCCGGCGAAGCGGTCCTGGAACGTCTCGATGTGCTGCTTGACGAGGAGGGTGGTCGGGACGAGCATGGCGACCTGCTTGCCGTCCTGGATGGCCTTGAACGCCGCCCGCACGGCGACCTCGGTCTTGCCGAACCCCACGTCGCCCGACAGCAGCCGGTCCATGGGGATGGGCCGCTCCATGTCGCGCTTGACCTCGTCGATCGTCTGCAGCTGGTCGGGCGTCTCCGCGAACGGGAACGCCTCCTCGAGCTCGCGCTGCCACGGGGTGTCGGGTCCGAAGGCGTGCCCCTTCGCAGCCATCCGCGCGGAGTAGAGCTTCACGAGCTCGACGGCGATGTCGCGGACGGCCTTGCGCGCCTTGCTCTTCGCGGCCGCCCAGTCGCTGCCGCCCATCTTCGACAGCACGGGCGCCTCGCCGCCGACGTACTTCGAGAGCAGGTCGAGCTGGTCGGTGGGCACGTACAGCTTGTCGCCGGGGCGGCCGCGCTTCGAGGGCGCGTACTCCAGCACGAGGTAGTCGCGCGTCGTCTTGACGGCGTTGCGGCCGCCGCTGGAGACCTCGCGCTGCGCCATCTCGACGAAGCGGCCGATGCCGTGCGTGGCATGCACGACGACCTCGCCGGGCTTCAGCTGCAGCGGGTCGACGACGTTGCGGCGCCGCGAGGCGAGCTTCTTCACGCCGCGCGACTCGCCGCCGATCGACCGTCCGTAGAACTCGCTCTCCGTGAAGACCGCGAGGCGGGCGCCCTCCACCTCGAATCCGCGTTCCACGTCGGCGCGGACGAGCGTCGCGACGCCGGCCTCGGGCGGGGCGTCGATCGCGTCGACGATCCGTGCGGCGACCCCGCGCTCCGACAGCACGTCGCGCGCGCGCTCGACGAGCCCCGTTCCCGACGCGGCGACGACGACGCGCCATCCGTCCCTCACGAGGTCGGCGATGTGCGCCGTCGCTCCGTCGACGTTCCCCTGGAAGGCGGGCGCGGCCGAGGCGCGCACGCGGACGGCCCCGCCCGGATCGGGCACGACGACGGCGTCGTCGTCGTCGAGCGCCGCGAGCTCGGCGGCGATCTCCGCGGCGCCGGAGTCGAACGGGCTGAGCGACCACCACACCCCGCCGGCTGCCCGCACGTCGTCGCGCAGCGCCGAGATCGACAGGAAGTCGCCGGCCTCCAGGTCGATGGGGGCCGCACCCCCGCTTGTCGCGGCGCTCCAGGCCGCCTCCAGGAACTCCCGGTTCGTCTCCCCCAGCGTCAGCGCGCGCGAGACCGCCCGCTCCGGATCGACGAGGGCGACGGCCGACCCGCGCGGGAGGTACGCCACGAGCGACTCCAGCGGGCCCGACAGCACGGGGATGAGCGACTCCATGCCCTCCACGGGGATGCCCTCGGCCATCCGCTCGAGCATCTGGCCGATCCCCGGGTGCTCGTGCTGCAGCTCCCGCGCGCGCTGGCGCACGTCGGGCGTGAGCAGCAGCTCGCGGCTCGGCATGAGCTCGACCTGCGGCACGTCGCCGGGCAGCGAGCGCTGGTCGGCGACCGAGAACGCGCGGATCTGGTCGACCTCGTCGCCGAACAGCTCGACGCGGTACGGGTGGTCGGCGACGGGCGGGAAGACGTCGAGGATGCCGCCGCGCACGGCGAACTCGCCGCGGCGCGAGACCATGTCGACGCGGTGGTAGGCGAGCTCGACGAGCCGCTCGACGATGCCGTCGAGGTCGTGCCCGCGGGCGCCCGCCCGCAGCTCGATCGGCGCGACGTCGCCGAGTCCGCGCGCGAGCGGCTGGATGGCCGCGCGGATGGACGCCGTCACGACGAGCGGCCGGTCCGCGCCCTCCGCGATCCGCCGCAGCGTCGCGAGCCGCCGCCCGACCGTCTCGGCGCTCGGGCTGAGCCGCTCGTGCGGCAGCGTCTCCCACGCGGGGAAGTCGCGCACCTCCGCCTCGGGGAGGACGCAGGCGAGCGCGGCGGCGAGGCTCTCCGCCCTGCGCCCCGTGGGCGCGACGGCGAGCAGGACGGGTGGATGGCCTGCCTCGCGCCGTCGCCGCAGGAGCGCCGCGAGCAGCGGCGCGTCGAGCCCGTCGACGAGCGAGAGATCGGCGTCGACGGCCGCGCTCGCGAGCGCGTCGCCGAACGACTCGTCCTGTTCCAGAGCACTCACGATCCCCTGCACAGTCACCGGAGAAGTCTATGCGGGCTGTAGGACACGGCGCCGCCGCTTCCTAGGATGGGAGCATGAGCGCCGACCAGTCCTCGCCGTCCCCCGATGCCGGCGGGTACCCGCCGCGCCCGCCGCTCCCTCCGCACACGCCGCCGGGCGACGCCCCGTACGCCGCCCAGCCGCCGTACGGCCAGCAGGCCCCGTACGGCGAGCAGACCCCGTACTCGACCCCTCCGTCGTCTTCTGAGGGTGTCGTCCCGGGAGTGCAGCAGTCCGGCGCCTACGTCTATCCCCCGACCGCGCCGTACGCGCCGCAGGTCGACGCGCGCTACGGCACGATGCTGGCGGCGCCGCAGGCGGCACCCGCCTCGAAGGCGGCCGGACGCGTCGCGCTGCTCCTCTCCCTCCTCTCGCTCATCGGAGGAGCGGTGGTCCTCGCCGTGTGCCTGTTCCTCGTGGGCGTGCAGTCCGAGCGCAGCGGGTTCCTCGAGACGGCCGCCGCCGAGGATCCCGACTGGACGCTCCTCGCACCCGTGCGCGACGCCGTGATGACGGCCGAGATCACGTGGTGGGTGGCGACGGCGCTCGGCATCTGGGCGCTCGTGCAAGGCATCGTCGCGATCGCCCGGCGGCGCGGACGCGGCGCGGGGATCGCCGCCGTCGTCATCGCCGTGCTCGCGCCGATCGTCGTCGGCACGATCGCCTTCATCGGTTTCGCGGCCGGGCTCGCGGGCGGCACGGGCGTCTGACCGTGTCGTACGCGTCGCCGCCTCCCGCGTATCCCGTCCGCGCTCCCCGGCCGCCCGCCCCGACGGGCCTCGGCGTCGTCGCCCTCGCGGCCGCCGTCGCGGGCGTCGTGATCGGCTCGGTCGCCGTCTACGCCGGCGCGCAGGGCTTCGCGGACATCGGCGGCCTCGTCGACGAGACGGGCGACATCCCCGACGAATCGGCCGGCGCGTTCCTGTCGGTCTTCCTGCGGGCCTTCGGATGGCTCGGCGCCGGGTTCGCGCTGTGGGGTCTGCTCGCGACGTGGGGACTCGTGCAGGGCATCGTCGCCATCGTCCTCCACCGCGGGCGCGGCGCCGGCATCGCGGCGCTCGTCGTCGCCGTGCTCGGCTTCTTCGTCGTGATGGCGTTCTTCGCGATCGGGATGACCGCCGGACTCGGGTCGCTCGTGCCCGACGCCGTGGACGCCGCCGTCGCCTGACGCCGTGCGCGGGTCAGCGCGGGGCGTGGAAGCGCTGCTGCGCCGAGACGAGGCCGTCCTCGACGACCCGCTCCACCGCGTCGGCGGCGTCCGACACGAGGATCGGCAGCGTCGCGCGCTCCGCGGCGCCGAACGCGTCGAGCACCCAGTCGGCGGGGTCCTGGCGCCCGGGCGGCCGGCCGATCCCGACCCTGACGCGCACGAAGTCGGGCGTGGCGAGCGCCTTGGCGATGTCGCGCACTCCGTTGTGTCCGCCGTGCCCGCCGCCCGACTTGAGCTTGATGGTGTCGAAGGGGATGTCGAGCTCGTCGTGCACGACGATGACGCGATCCGCGCCCAGGCCGTAGAACTTCGCGAGGTTGACCGTCGGCCCGCCCGACACGTTCATGTAGCTGTTGAGCTTGGCGAGGACCAGCTTGGCGCCGCCGGGGCTCAGCCACCCCTCGGCGACGCGCGCGTTCGCCTTGTGCGGTCGGAACGCCGCCGAGCGTCGCGACGCGAGCTCGTCCACCACCATCTGCCCGATGTTGTGCCGGGTCCGCTCGTACCGCGGTCCGGGGTTTCCGAGCCCGACCACGAGCCAGGTGTCCGCCATGTTCCGTCCTCCTCGAGACGACGCGAGGGGGTGCGACCAGGTCGCACCCCCTCGCGTGGAGAGATCCGATTACTCGGCTGCGGGCGCGTCGCCCTCTGCGGCCTCGGTCTCCTCGTCGGCGGCCTCGCCGCGCGGCGTGAGGATCGTGAGGACGAGCGTCTCGGCGTCGGCCGCGAGCGTCGCGCCCTTCGGGAGCTCGACGGCGCCGGCGTGGATGGACACGCCGTCCTCGAGTCCCTCGACGGAGACCTCGACGTGCTCGGGGATGTGCGTCGCCTCGACCTCGAGCGACAGCGTCGCCGCCTCGAGGTTGACGATCGTGCCCGAGAACGACTCGCCCACGACCGTGACGGGGACGTCGACCGTGATCTTCTCGCCCTTCTTCACGACGAGGAGGTCGATGTGCTCGATGATCTGGCGCACCGGGTCCTTCTGGACGTCCTTGACGAGCGCGAGCGCGCCCTTGCCCTCGATGTCGAGCGCGAGGAGCGCGTTCGCCTGGCGGACGATGAGCGCCGTCTCGTGGCCCGGCAGGGCGAGGTGGACGGGCTCGGTGCCGTGGCCGTAGAGGACGGCGGGGATCTTGCCGGCGGCACGCAGGCGGCGCGCGAAGCCCTTGCCGAACTCGGTGCGGACGTCGGCCGCGAGCTTGTTCTGATCAGCCATGAGTGTGCTCCCTGATGAGGTCACGCGGCCGAGCGGACCGCATGGAGGTCTGGTGTCTTTCTCGACTCGAACGCAGCGCGTGAGGAGAGCATGGAGCCCGCTTCACCGCGTCGATCACGGATGTCGCAGCGCTCGCGCCGCGTTCTCCCTCGCCGAGGTCGTCGTCCATCCTACCCGACGCGCCCGCCGGGGAGAACCGTCCCGCTCCCAGATGACGGCGTGCGTCAGCGCTGCACGAAGCCCGTCGTCCAGCGGCCCAGGCGCGCATACGCCAGCCGTCGCGCGTCGGGGCGCGACAGGAAGACGTCGTGGAGAGCGCCGTCGATGCGCTCGATCGTCACACTCGGCCCGAGACGCAGCGCCGCGCGCGCGATGTCGTCGACGACGAGGACGGAATCGGCACGCGTGAGGTCGTCGGACCATCGTGTGGGCGTCGCGCTGCGCGCCGACAGGAGCACGCACACCGGCGCCGTGATGGCGAGGCCGCGCGCGACCTGGGCGTGCCCTTCGAGAACGGCGTGCAGCCATCCGGCGTGGACCGTCATGCTCACCTCGGGCCGCCACCGCGGGTCCACGACGACCGGGTCGTCGGGATCGGCCGCCTCCCGCTGCGCGCGGGCGTAGAAGCCGAGGTCGATCTGCGGCGCCGCGTCCATGGGGCGCCAGCGCGCCTGCATCTGCACGACGGGCGCGATGGCGGGGCGGACGGCGCTCAGCTGGAACTCCAGCCACGGGCTGTTGAGCACGAGGGCCGTCGCGACGCCGGGGTGCCGCGCGGCCCACAGGCTGAGGGTCAGGCCGCCCGTCGAATGCCCGACGAGGACGAGGCGACGGCCCGGCCGATCGGCCATCGCCTCGAGCGCTGCCGCGATGTCGGCGTCGTAGACGGCGAGGTCGGAGACGTAGCCGGGCGTCTGGCCGTCACGGAGGCTCCGCCCGTACTTGCGGAGGTCGAGCGCGAAGAACCGCGCGCCGCGCTCCGTCCAGAACCGCGCGAGCCGGGTCTGGAAGAAGTAGTCGGACCATCCGTGGACGTACAGCACGTCGACGTCGTCGAGCGGCCGGCGCACGAGCAGCCGGCGCTCGGGAAGCAGACGGACGAGGGTCGCGACGACGGGGCCCTCTCCGTCCTCGCCCAGCGGCAGCGTGAGCTGGGCGAATCCTCCGCCGAGCACATCGGGCCGCCATCCGTCACGGGACATGGACCGAGGCTAACCCGTCGCCGCTTACGATGGACGGGGCCCCACGGCCATCCGACACCGCACACGAAGGAGCATCCGCCATGATCGACGGCGCACTCGCCTCGCACATCCTCGCCTGGGTCATCGGAGGGGTGTCGATCGTCGCGGCGGTCCTGATCACGGGCGCCTTCTTCACCCTCGGACGCCAGAACTCCTACGACAAGTGACGGACGCCTGACGGCCGGCTCACACCGTCGCGGCGACGCACGTGAGCCGCGAGGCGACTAGCCTGGGGCACGTCCCACTTTTCTCGTGTTCAAGGAGTAGCGCGTGACCGACGCTTCATCGACCCCCGCCAGTGCGAACATCGGGGTCGTTGGCCTCGCCGTGATGGGTTCCAACCTCGCCCGCAACCTCGCCAGCCGCGAGGGAAACACGGTGGCCGTGTTCAACCGCAGCCGCTCGAAGACCGACGAGCTGATCGCGGCCCACCCCGAGGCCGGCTTCATCCCCGCCTTCTCGTACGAGGAGTTCGCGGCATCGCTCTCGAAGCCGCGAACGGCCATCATCATGGTCAAGGCGGGCCGCCCCACCGACGCCGTCATCGACTCGCTCGTCGAGGTCTTCGAGCCGGGCGACATCATCGTGGACGGCGGCAACGCCTACTTCCCCGACACCATCCGCCGCGAGAAGGCCGTCCGCGAGACCGGCATCAACTTCGTCGGCGCCGGCATCTCGGGCGGCGAGGAGGGTGCGCTCACGGGCCCCTCGATCATGCCCGGCGGCTCCGACGAGTCGTGGATCACGCTCGGCCCGATCCTGAAGTCGATCGCCGCCGTCGCCGAGGGCGAGCCGTGCGTCACCCACGTCGGCCACGACGGCGCCGGCCACTTCGTGAAGATGGTGCACAACGGCATCGAGTACGCCGACATGCAGCTCATCGCCGAGGCGTACGACCTCATCCGCCGCGGCACGGGCAAGACCCCCGCCGAGATCGCCGACGTGTTCGCCGAGTGGAACACGGGCGAGCTGGAGTCGTACCTCATCGAGATCACCGCCGAGGTGCTGCGCCAGATCGACGCCGAGACGGGCAAGCCGCTCGTCGACGTCATCCTCGACCAGGCCGGCGCCAAGGGCACGGGCGCCTGGACCGTGCAGACGGCCCTGTCGCTGGGTGTGCCCGTCTCGGGCATCGCCGAGGCCACCTTCGCGCGCTCGCTGTCGTCGCACCCCGAGCAGCGCGCGGTCGCCGCGGCGCTGCCCGGACCCGACGAGGAGTTCCAGGTGGCCGACGCCGACGCGTTCATCGAGGACGTGCGCCAGGCCCTGTTCGCGTCGAAGATCATCGCCTACTCGCAGGGCTTCGACGAGATCCGCGCCGGCGCCGCCGAGTACGGCTGGACGATCGACCTCGGCGCCGTGTCGAAGATCTGGCGCGCGGGCTGCATCATCCGCGCCCAGTTCCTCAACCGCATCGCCGACGCCTACGCCGCCCAGGCCGACCTGCCCGTGCTCGCGACCGCGCCCTACTTCGCCGACGCGCTCACGCGCGGACAGGCGGCATGGCGCCGCGTCGTGATCGCCGCGACGCAGGCGGGCATCCCCTCACCGGCGTTCTCGTCGTCGCTCGCGTACTACGACGGCATCCGCGCCGAGCGCCTGCCCGCCGCCCTCGTGCAGGGCCAGCGCGACTTCTTCGGCGCGCACACCTACAAGCGCATCGACAAGGAAGGCACGTTCCACACGCAGTGGTCCGGCGACCGCACCGAGATCGAGGCCGAAGACACGCACTGACGGTCCGCGCGAGCGAGCCGCCCCGGGATCCGTTCCCGAGGGCGGCTCGCCCCGTTTCGGCTCCGTCGCCGCGCTCCCTCGCTCGACGACCACGCAGGCAGAGCCCCCAGCGGGTCAGAGCGCGGCGTGCCCGACCGGACGGGCGGGCAGGCGCACCTCGAACGTCGTGTCGCCGGGGGCGCTGCGCACCGAGATGGCACCGTGGTGGGCGTCGACGATCGCCTTCGCGATCGACAGGCCGAGGCCCGTGCCGCCGGTCTTCCGGGCACGCGACCTGTCGCCGCGTGCGAAGCGGGTGAAGAGCTCGCGCTGCAGCTCCTCGTCGATGCCGGGGCCGTCGTCGTGCACGGTCAGCACGGCGCGCGTCGCACCGCCCTCTCCCTCGAGACGCAGGCCGAGGGTCACGTGCGTGCCGTCCGGCGTGTGCGTGCGCGCGTTGGCGAGCAGGTTCACGACGACCTGTGTGAGGCGTCCGCGGTCGCCGGCGATGATGACCGGTTCCTCCGGGACGTCGACCGCCCAGTCGTGTCCCGGACCAGCGGCCTGCTGGTCGGCGATCGCCTCGACCGCGAGCTGCGTGAGGTCCACCGCTCCCAGAACGATCTCCTGGCCCTCGTCGAGCCGGGCCAGCAGCAGAAGGTCCTCCACGAGCGACGTCATGCGGATCGACTGGGCCTGGATGCGCTCGAGCGCCTGCTCGGTGTTGTCGGTCAGCTCGGGGTCGCGCAACGACAGCTCGGAGTAGCCGCGGATGGAGGCGAGCGGCGTGCGCAGCTCGTGGCTCGCATCCGCGACGAAGCGCCGCATGAGCTCCTCGTTGCGCTGTCGCGCGTGCAGCGACGTCTCGACGTGATCGAGCAGCGTGTTGAGCGACGCGCCCACCTGCCCGATCTCGGTGCGCGGATCGGCCTGCTCGTGCGGCACGCGCTCCTCGATCGAGACGGCGCCCTGGTCGAGGGGCTGCTCGGCGACCCGGCGAGCGGTCTCCGCGACGGCACGCAGGGGCCGCAGCCCCGTGCGGATGACGAGCATCGTCGCGATGCCGAGCAGGATCATCCCGCCGATCGTCGCGAACAGGACGGTCGTCCACAGCCGGCCGATCGTGCCCTGCACCTCGGCGGTCGGCAGCCCCGCGATGACCGTGACGGGAGACGAGGGGTCGTTCGCGAGGATGCGGTAGGTCCCGACCCCGTCGATCACGACCGTGCCCGATGTGCGGCGGTCGACGAGGTCGATGACGGCGTCGACCTGCGCGTCCGTGAGGGCGACGGGCTGGCGGTCGTCGCCCATGTAGGCGCCGGACGCCCCGCTCACGCTCGTCTCGTAGATGAAGAGGAAACCGGGTGCCACGGGGCGGTCGCGCAGCGCCGACGACGCCGACTCGCCGTTCTGGATGGCTGCGAGGAGCGACTGCTCCACCGCCTGCGACGAGGACTGCACCTCGTCGGTCAGCTGGCTGTCGAGGACGCTGCTCAGGATCACGCTCGTGAGCGTCGTGATGATCGCGAGGATGACCGACACGATGCCCACGACCGTGATCATGAGCCGCGCCTCGAAGCTCAACTTCCGCAGCCCGCGGAGCGGAGCCGGCGCGGCCTCCGCGGCCGCGGCCCCGCTCACTGGGGCGCCTTGATCATGTACCCCGCGCCCCGCACGGTGTGGATGAGCGCGTCGCGGCCCGCGTCGATCTTCTTCCGGAGGTAGGAGATGTAGAGCTCCACGACGCTCGACTTGCCGCCGAAGTCGTAGTGCCAGACGCGGTCGAGGATCTGCGCCTTCGACAGCACGCGGCGCTGATTGCGCATGAGGTAGCGCAGCAGCTCGAACTCGGTCGCGGTGAGCTCGATGGACTGGCCCGCGCGCTCCACCTCGTGGCTGTCCTCGTTGAGCGTGAGGTCGGCGACGCGCAGGATCGGCTCCTCGTCGGCGGCGAGGGCGGTGCCGGCCCGGCGCATGAGCGCGCGCAGGCGGGCGACGACCTCCTCGAGGCTGAACGGCTTGGTGACGTAGTCGTCGCCGCCCGCCGTGAGGCCGGCGACGCGGTCGGTGACGGAGTCCTTGGCCGTCAGGAAGAGGACGGGCACGTCGTTCTCGTTCTGGCGCAGGCGCTGGAGCACGCCCATCCCGTCGAGGTCGGGCATCATGACGTCGAGCACGAGGGCGTCCGGGTCGAAGTCGCGCACGGCCTGCAGCGCCTCGAAGCCGCTGCCCGCCGAGCGGACCTCCCAGCCCTCCATGCGGAGCGCCATGGAGAGCAGGTCGGTGAGCATCTGCTCGTCGTCGACGACGAGCACGCGCACGGGCGAGCCGTCGGGACGTGTCAGGGCGGGCGAGGGGGTGCGGGCGGTCGTCGTCATGGCTCTCATTGTGCGCCCCTTCCTATGCGCTTGCTATGGCGGGGGCTATGCGCGCGCTGTGAGTCCTCGCTCCCGTTCATAAACCGCTCATAACCTCCGCACATGCACGCCATGAGCGGCGTCCCTACGGTCGACCTCGGCCGCTCGCCGGGAGCGGCGAAAAGGGAGACCCATGTTCGGAACCTACCTGCGACGAGAACTCGCGGGCCGCAAGAAGCAGACGATCATCGTCGCAGCAGGGCTCGCGATCGCCATCGCGCTCGTGATCATCGTCAACGCGCTGTCAGCCGGCGTGCGCGACGCGCAGAACCAGGCGCTCGAGTCCGTCTACGGAGTCGGCACCGACCTCACCGTGACCGGCGCGGCCGCCGAGCCCGGAGAGGGCGGCGGCCAGCGCTTCGAGTTCGGCGAGGACGACGGAGCCACAGCCGACGACGGCACGACCGAGGTCAGCCAGTCGCGCCTCACGACCGAGATGGGGCGCTCCACGCTGGAGTCGTCGGTCGTCGACACCGCGTCGGGCGCCGACGGCGTCTCCGCCGTCTCCGGTGCGCTCGCCCTCACGAACGTCACCTTCGACGGCGAGCTCCCGAGCGCGCCGACCGACTCGACCGACACGGGAGACACGACGCAGACGGCGCCGTCCGAGGGCGAGATGCCGCAGGGCGGCGGAGGGGGCTTCGGCGGCGGCTCGTTCGACCTGAACTCGATCAGCGTGCTGGGCGTCGACGACGCCGCATCGACGGTCGGACCGCTCTCCTCGGTCGAGCTCTCCGACGGACGGGCGCTCGCGTCGGACGACGCGGGATCGTACGTCGCCGTCGTCGACGCGACCTACGCGTCCACCAACGAGCTCGCCGTCGGCGACACCGTCGAGCTCGGCGGCGAGGAGTTCGAGATCGTCGGCATCGTGGCCTCCACGTCGGACTCGGCCGACACCGCCGCCGACGTCTTCATCCCCCTCGACGTCGCGCAGGACCTCTCCGGTGCGGGCGACGTCGTCTCGACCGTGTACGTGCAGGCCGCGTCGGCCGGCGACATCGCGACCGTGCAGACCGCCCTCGAGGACGAGCTGCCCGACGCGACCGTGAGCTCGCAGTCCGACCTCGCCTCGACGGTGTCCGGTTCGCTGTCGAGCGCGTCGAGCCTCATCACGAGCCTCGGCACGTGGCTGTCGGTCATCGTGCTCGCCGTCGCCGTTCTGCTCGCCGTGCTGTTCACGATCTCGGGCGTCTCGCGCCGCACGCGGGAGTTCGGAACGCTCAAGGCCATCGGCTGGACCAACGGCCGGGTCGTCCGCCAGGTCGCCGGGGAGTCGGTCGTGCAGGGGCTCATCGGCGGGGCCGTGGGCGTCGCGCTCGGCGTCATCGGCGCCGTCATCATCAATGTCGTGCAGCCGACCATCTCGACGGCATCCACCGCGACGGCCGCAGGGCCTGGCGGCGAGGCCGGCATGGGCGGCATGGGCGGCGGCTTCGGCGCCATGGCCGAGACGGCGAGTGACATCACGCTCTCGGCGCCGCTCGACGCGACCATCATCATCATCGCGGTGGCGCTCGCCGTCGCGGGCGGGCTCGTGGCCGGCGCGATCGGCGGATGGCGGGCCGCTCGGCTGAGCCCCGCCGAGGCGCTGCGCTCGGTCGGCTGAGCGCGGACAGGACAAGGAGAACATCATGACCACGCTGTATGCGCTCGAGGGCGTCCAGAAGACGTACACCGCGAAGGGCCGGGAGGTCCGTGCGCTCAAGAACGTCGACCTCGAGATCGAGCAGGGCGACTTCGTCACCATCCAGGGGCCGACCGGCGGCGGCAAGTCGACGCTCCTGCAGCTCCTGGGCGCCCTCGACACGCCGACCAAGGGCGCGATCTCGATCGCGGGCGCCTCGCTCGCGTCGGCCTCGGCGAAGGATCTCGGAAGGCTGCGCGCTGGTGAGATCGGGTTCGTGTTCCAGGGCTTCAACCTCATCCCGACGCTCACCGCCAAGGAGAACGTAGCGATGGGGCTCGAGCCGCTCGGGCTCGCGAAGGAGGAGCGCGACGCCCGGGTCGCCGAGGCGCTCGCGCACGTCGGGCTCTCCGAGCGCGCCGACCACCTGCCGACCGAGCTGTCGGGCGGCCAGCAGCAGCGCGTCGCCATCGCACGGGCGATCGCGAAGCAGCCGAAGGTGCTGCTCGCCGATGAGCCGACGGGCAACCTCGACGAGCACACGCGCGACGAGATCATGGATCTGCTCGAGCGGCTCAACGCGGAGGGGCTCACGCTCATCCTCGTGACGCACGACTCGGCCGTCGCGCGCCGTGCACGTCGCCGTCTGCGGCTCGACCACGGCACGGTGACCGACATCACCCGGCGCTGACCGACCCCGCTCCGCCGCCCGGCGGCGCGCCCTCCCCCGGGCGCGCCGCCGGGCTTCTCGCGTCGCCCGGCTCGCCGGCGTCGGGCGTGCGGCTCACGGGCGCGCGGCCCACGGGCGCACCGACGGTTCACGGGCGCACGGACGGTTCGGCCGTGCGTTGCACGGCCGCCGCGCGCGTTTCGGTGCCGACTGTGCACGCGGGTGCGGCTGGCGCCGTCCGGTGCGTGTGCACCACGCATCGTCGTGCGGCGAGCGCAGTGCCACGCACCGCGCGCATTCCGGCCCCGGCTCGTCGGCGACGCCCACACGGCTCACGGCGCGCACGGGCGTGCACTGCAGCGGTCGCCGCGCGTTTCGGTGCCGGCTGTGCACACGGGTGCGACTCGCGCCGCCCGGTGCGTGTGCACCACGCACCGACGTGCACCGAGTGCAGTGCCATGCACCGCGCGCATCCGGCCCGGCTCGTCAGCGGCACCCGCGCGGCCCACGGCGCGCACGCACGCGCGCGGGACCGATCAGTACCCGGCGAAGGCGTCGGTCGTGAGCGAGCGGGCGCGCGCGAGCGCGGGTGCGAGATCCGCGATGAGCGCGGGCGGGCCCGAGACGTAGGCGCGCCGCGCCGCGAGGTCGGGCACGGCCTCCCCCAGGCCGTCTGGCGTGAGCCGGCCACCGCCCCACCACGACCAGTGCGCGGGCAGCGCCGAGGGTTCATCCGGCGTGCACACGACCGTGCGCACGCCGGTGTCCTCGAGCTCAGCGCGATACGGGAGCTCCGCCGCGCTCGACGCGACGAGCACGAGCACGATGTCGCGCCGCTCTCCGGCGAGCTGCAGGTGGCGCAGCTGCGAGACGAACGGCGTCACGCCGATGCCCGCCGCGACCATCAGCACGGGTGCGTCTGCCGAACGCGGCAGCACGAAATCCCCCCAGACGCCCGTCACGGCGAGCACATCGCCCTCCGCGGCCTCCGCGAGCGCGCGCTTGTAGCTCGACAGGGTCTGCGCGCGGCCCTCGCGGAACGCGATGCGGATCGTCGGGAGCTCCTCCGGCGCCGACGAGACCGAGAACTCGCGCCGTGTGCCGCGCGCGTCGGGCCGGCGATGCGGCACGTCGAGCTCGAGATACTGACCGGGCTCGAACGCGACAGGGCGCACCGCGGTGAACGAGAGCTCCTGCACCGTCGGCGTCAGCGCACGACGCCGGTCGAGGGTGAGACGCACGGAACGCCGCGCGGCGAAGGCGAACGCCAGGAGGTTGCCGATGAGCAGGGCGCGCTCCTGGCCGAGCGTGACGATCCCGAGCGGGATGGGCCATCCCGCGAGCAGGCCGACGACGACGGCGACGAGGTACTGCTGGCGGCGGCGCGGTGGCAGGGTGAGCGGCTCGGAGAGCATGAAGGCGCCGAGGAACAGGTATGGCGACTGCACGATGACGCCCTGGAGGAGGGTCTCGAGCGGCGTCGAGACGCCCGCGGCGTAGAGCTGCACGATCGCCCTCGTGGTGCCGACGACGACGGCCACCGCGAGGAACAGCGCCACGACCCGGAGCTTCTCGGTGCGCCAGAGCACGAGCAGCGCGAGAAGCGCCAGCGGGGCGAAGAGGGCGGGCGTCCCCACCCACCACGCCGAGCCGCCGAACGTCGACAGCGTGGCGACGGAGGCGCCGACCGCGGCCGGGTTCAGGATGTGCCTGCCGCGCCACACGATGAGGTACTTCGACAGCGCGGCCGCCGCGGCGGCGATGGCGGCCCCGGCGAGGGTCGGCACGTCGAGACCGGGCCGCACGACGAAGAGCAGGATGCCCGAGGTGATGAGCGTCGACTCGACGCGCCACGGCGTGCCGATCACGCGATGCGCGATCGCGTCGACCGCCGAGCCCACGACGACGAGCACGGCGGCGGTCGCGACGAGCGCGCCGGGGGTGGGCAGCACGAGCCCGGCGAACGACAGGGCGAACGCGATGACGGCGAGCACGGCGAGCGCGAGCAGCACGAGCCGGTACATCGAGAGGCGCCCGAGGACGCGCATGCCGCGCTGGTACGCCGCCGTGAGTGATCCGATCATGTGAAGATCTCCGCTCCTCCCCGCGCCGTGCGGGCTCCGAGTGACCATTCTGCGCGTCCGTCCGACAGCACGCGCACCCACTCGACATCGTGGGCATGGGCGAACGCGGGGCCGCCGTCGAAGAACAGGGCCGTCGCCGCGGCATCCGCCGTCATGGCCGTCGGCGCGATCGCCCACGTCGCGACGACGGTGCGAACGGGGAGGCCTGTGCGCGCGTCCAGCACGTGATGCAAGCCGTCGCCCCATGCGCGACGGTTGGCCGCCGACGCGCACAGCGCCTCGTCGGCGATCGTCACGACGCCGATCGCGCGTCGTGCGTCGTAGGGGTGCTCGAGCGCGATGCGCTGCCGCTGTCCGCGTGCGCGGATGTCGCCGCTCGCGTCGACGACCACGTCGCCCTCGATCATCCCGGCCACGATGTCGACGAGGCGTCCCTTGCCCAGGGCGCCCACGTCGACGACGGCAGGTCCGCGCAGGCGCAGCCGCCCGCCATCCCACGCGAGCCGTTCGCGCCAGTCGGCGGGCGCCGGCTCCGCGTCGCCCGCGCGGAGCGAGTAGGCGCGGTCGTAGCCGAGACGCTCGAGCGAGCGGCCAACGAGCGGGTTCACGGCGCCGTCCGTGGCGTCGGACAGCTCCGCGTAGAGCGCGAGCATGTCGGCGGCGTCGGCGGGGGCTGCGGTCTCCCCTCCCGCCTCACCGAGACGAGACACGACCGAGTCGGCGCGGAACCGCGACCACTCCGCGTCGAACGCGGCGACGGCGCGGGCGATCTGCTCGCGCGCGCCGTCACCGAGGGGGCGGGGCGTCTCGATCTCCCACGACGTGCCGATGGCGTCGAAGCGCCATGCGGCCGTCACGTCAGGCCGCCGCGTCCTGCATGATCTGCTCTATCGCGGCGTTGAACCCGCCGCTCGTGAGGGAGGATCCCGCGACGCGGCTCACCGACAGCTCGTCGATGTCGACCCCCACGACCTCGTCGGCGATCCCGTCGATGAACTGCGACTGGTAGCGCTGGCTCTCGGCGGCCTGCGGGTCGCCCGTCACCTCCACGGACGTGACGATGTCGTCCTCGAGCGTCACGGTGACGGTCACCGTCTCGACGGACTCGGGCGTCTGGTACGAGCCCTCGGCCGTGTAGGTGCCGTCGACGTAGGTCGAGCCCGTGCCGGACGTCTCGGTGCTCTCGGTGGACTCCGTCGTCGACGCATCCGTCGTGTCGGATGTCGCGGTGTCGTCGGTGGACGCTCCCACCGTCACGGCGCCGCAGCCGGCGAGGGCGATCATCCCGGCGACTCCCGCGAGGGCGGCGCCGGTGCGTGCGGATCGGATCATGTCGGTCCTCTCATCGGTGCCGCGCTCCGCGGCCATGAGGCAACCTCACCATCGATCCATGCGGACCGGCGGTGGCCCTCCTATGAGTCCGCTGTGATCAGGCGGCGCCGTCGAACATGCTCGTGACGGATCCGTCGTCGAACACCTCGCGGATGGCACGGGCGAGGAGCGGAGCGGCCGACAGGACCGTGAGCTTCTCGAAGCGGCGCTCCTCGGGGATCGGCACGGTGTCGGTCACGACGACGCGGTCGATGGCGTCGTCCTGCAGGCGCTCGGTCGCGGGGTCGCTGAAGATCGCGTGCGTCGCGCCCACGATGACCTTCTTCGCGCCGTTCGCCTTGAGTGCCTGCGCGGCCTTCACGATCGTGCCCGCCGTGTCGATCATGTCGTCGACGAGCAGGCACGTGCGGCCCGCGACCTCGCCGACGATCTCGTGCACGGACACCTGGTTGGCGACCTTCGGGTCGCGGCGCTTGTGGATGATCGCGAGCGGCGCGTCGAGGCTGTCCGACCAGGTGTCGGCCACCCGGACGCGGCCCATGTCGGGCGAGACGACCGTGAGGGTCGCGCGCTCCTCGGGCGTGAGCGTCTCCCGGAAGTGCCCGAGCAGGACCGGCTTGGCGAACAGGTGGTCGACGGGGCCGTCGAAGAAGCCCTGGATCTGGGAGGCGTGCAGGTCGACGCTCATGATGCGGTCGGCGCCGGCCGTCGCGATGAGGTCGGTGACGAGGCGCGCCGAGATCGGCTCGCGGCCGCGCCCCTTCTTGTCCTGGCGCGAGTAGGGGTAGTACGGCACGACGACGGTGACGCGCTTGGCCGACGCGCGCTTGAGCGCGTCCAGCATGATGAGCATCTCCATGAGCTCCTCGTTGACGTTCTGGTCGAACGACTGGATGAGGAACACGTCGGTGCCGCGCATCGAGACCTCGAAGCGCGTGTAGATCTCGCCCGAGGCGAAGGTGCGGTGCTCCGTCGGGGCGATCTCGATGCCGAGGTGCTCGCCCACCGCCTGCGCGAGCTCGGGGTGGGAGCGTCCGGCCACCACCACGAGGCGCTTCTTCGTCTTCGCGATGACGCCGGGGGCGATGCCCTTCGCGAGGTCGAGGTCAATGGTCTTCTTCGTGCGCGCCATCGGCTGCTTTCTCCACCGCTCCGGCCTTCGCCGCGGCTTCCGCCGCCGCTGAGCCCGCCCTGTTGGTCTCGACCCACCCCGCGATGTTCCGCTGAGGTGCCACGCTCAGAGCGAGGGCGCCTGCCGGCACATCCTTGCGGATGACCGCGCCCGCTCCCGTCTTCGCGCCGTCGCCCAGTCTAACCGGGGCGACGAAGACGTTGTGCGAGCCCGTGTGCACCTGGTCGCCGATGACGGTGCGGTGCTTGGCGACGTCGTCGTAGTTCGCCGTGATGGCGCCTGCCCCCAGGTTCACGCCGCGGCCGATCGTCGTGTCGCCGACGTACGACAGGTGCGGGACCTTGGAGCCCTCGCCGACCGTGGAGTTCTTCACCTCCACGAAGGTGCCGACCTTGGCGCCCTCTGCGAGCTCGGCGCCCGGGCGGAGGAACGCGAACGGGCCGACCGTGGCGCGGGGTCCGATGACGGCGAGGGTGGCGTCGGTGCGGCGCACGACGGCCTCCTCCCCCACCTCGCAGTCGACGAGCGACGTGTCGGGCCCGATCGTGGCGCCCTCGCCGACGCTCGTGGCCCCGAGCACGAAGGTGTTGGGCAGCACCGTGACGTCGGAAGCGAGCGATGCCGTGTCGTCGATCCACGTCGTCGCGGGGTCGAGGATGGTCGCGCCCTCGAGCTGCCAGCGGCGCACGACACGGGCGTTGAGGATGGCCGCGGCCTCCGCGAGCTGGACGCGGTCGTTCACCCCGAGGGCGATGCGCGCGTCGGGGGCCGTCGTCGCGGCGACCGCCGCGCCGGCTTCGCGCAGCAGGCGGACGACGTCGGTGAGGTACATCTCGCCCTGCGCGTTGTCGGTGCCGACGCGGGCGAGCTGGGCGCGCAGCGACGGGGCGCGGAAGACGTAGACGCCGGCGTTGATCTCGGCCACGGCGGCCTCGGCCTCGTCGGCGTCCTTCTGCTCGACGATGCGCGCCACGGTGCCGTCGGGGTCGCGGATGACGCGTCCGTAGCCGGTGGGGTCGTCGAGCGTCGCGCTGAGGATGGTCGCCTCGGCTCCCGTGCGCCGGTGCGCGTCGATGAGGGCGGCGAGGGTGTCGGCGTCGAGGAGGGGGACGTCGCCGCTCAGCACGAGAACGTCGCCCGCGAACGCGGTGGGCAGGGCTTCGACGGCGACCTGCACGGCGCGGCCCGTGCCGGGGATGTCGTCCTGGTCGACGGGCTCCACTCCGGGGAAGTCGGCGATCGCCTCGACGACGCGGTCGCGTTCGTGGCGCACGACGACGCGCGTCACGACGGCGTCGAGCTGCTGCGCCGTGTGCAGCACGTGCCCCACGAGCGGCCGCCCTCCGATGCAATGCAGCACCTTGGGCAGCTTCGACTTCATCCGGGTCCCCTGGCCTGCCGCCAGGATGACGATCGCCAGCTCGGTCTGTGTCACGTCGTTCTCCGTCACGCTCCGCCACCAGGATTCGAACCTGGTCCTCACAGCTCCAAAGGCTGTCGTGCTGCCGTTACACCATGGCGGACCGCGGCCCGTCGGCCGCCCGTCAAGTCTGCCACGACCATCCGCTCGGGCCGGGGACCCATAGGAGATACTGGTCGGATGGCCACGGACACCGACGAAGTCGACCGCATCGTCGGCGCGTGGGCGACGCAGCGACCCGACCTCGACTTCTCGCCGATGGAGGTGCTCTCGCGCGTCGACCGGCTGTCGCGGCATCTCGACCGCGCTCGGCGGGAGGCATTCAGCCGCACCGACATCGAGCCGTGGGAGTGGGATGTGCTGTCGGCGCTGCGGCGCGCAGGCGCGCCGTACCAGCTCAGCCCGAAGCAGCTGCTGCTGCAGACGCTCGTGTCGAGCGGCACGATGACGAACCGCATCGACCGGCTCGTGACGCGCGGCTTCGTGCGGCGCGAGTCAGACCCGGCGGATGGGCGGAGCGTGCTCGTGACCCTGACCGACGACGGGCGCGTGCGGGTCGATGCCGCGATCACACGGCTGATGGATGCGGAGGCGGAGCTGCTCGGACGGCTGTCGGCGTCGGAGCGCTCGCGGCTCGCGGCTCTGCTGCGCCGCCTGAGCCTGAGCTTCGACGGCGCCGGCTGATCACGCGGCCATCGCGAGCCGTCGTCCGTGAGCACGAGGGGCGCGCTGCTGACGCGGCGGCGGGAGCGTCTCGCGGAGAAGCTCGCCTGGTACGACGCGCAGCTCAGCGCGCCGCCCACGCCGTGAAGACGCTCTGCACCTCGTCGAAGAACGCGCTCTTCGCGCGCGTGTAGTCGTCGTAGTCGGGCTTGCCGGCGTTCTCGGCGGAGAGCCGCAGCTTCAGGGCCTCGTAGCGGGCGCGTGCCTCCGGATTCGCGCGCAGCCAGTCGCGGAACCAGATCGTATAGCGGCCCCAGGGCGAGTCGATCCGCCGGATGTGGAGGATGGCGGGGACGTCGGCGCTCGTGAGGAGACGCTTGTGCCAGACCTCGTCAGCGACGGCCTCGTCGCCGCGCGGGACGTCGCGGGTCACGCCGGGAGAGTCCGGCCGGGAGCCGCGGGCCATCCGATACCCGAGCGGCTCGAGCCTGGCGACGAGCGCCCGCTCGTCGGGGAGGGTTCCGATGCGCACCTGGAGGTCGATGAACGGCTTGGCGCGGAGGCCGGGGACGGAGGTCGAGCCGATGTGGTCGAACTCCGCGGGGCCGAGTCCGTCGAGCGCGGCCGAGATGCGCGCGAGCTCGCCGGCGGCGATGGTCGGCCATGCGGGATCGTGCGGACGGAGCTCGGCGGGGTTCGGCGACGGCATGCTGCGGACCATAGCGCGCGTCGTCTGTCGGCATGCTCGACGACGCGCGTCTCACGGCGATGGCGGAGGGGATCGCTGGCGTGCCCGGGGTGGTGGCGGCCTCGCCCGGCGGCAGTCGCGCACGCGGCACGCACCGCCCCGGTTCGGACGTCGATCTCGGCGTCGGCTACCGGGAGGACGCGCTCGATGTCGCTGGTCTCGCGGCGCTCGCGGCACGATGGTCGGAGGGCGACTCGCCCCTCGCGGCACCGGGCGGGTGGGGGCCATGGGTCGACGGCGGTGCGTGGCTGCGCGTCGACGGAACCCCTGTCGACTGGATCCTGCGGGACGCGGACCGCGTCGACGAGCAGTGTGCGCGGGCGCAGCAGGGGCTGTTCGCCTTCCATCTTCGTCTGGTTGTGCTGCACACACGCCGCGCTGCTGATCGCGCACGGATGGCATGCGGTCGCCGGCGCGTGGGTGGTCAACGAGAAGGGCACGGTGCTCGACGCCGAGCGGCTCCTTCTCGAGACGCACGGCTTCTCCGCCGCGGCAACGGCAGCACTGGCATCGGGCGGGGCGGCTCCGGAGGAGCTTCTCGCGATGATCGCCGCGGTGAGGGCGCTGCCGCGACCGCTCGCCTGAGCGGGGTGTCCCGACTCCGCGGCACGTCGGCAGCCGCGCTCTCAAGACGAGTGATGCTGGTCATGCAGCGCATACCTCGCCGCCTGCGAGCGGATGTTCGTCTCGGTCGTTCCGTGGGTCGGGGTGCCATCCCGGTGGGGGTTGGTCGGTGAGGCCGTTCTCGTACTCCCACAGCCAGTTGTCGTCGAGGTCTGCCTGTGTGATCGGCGCGTATTCCCACTCCGGTATGCACGGAGTCGGCGGGTGCGGCGCGTGAGCGGCGGTATGCGCGGTCTGCGGGGGTGGGGTGGTCGCGTACTCGTGCCCGAGGGGGCTGGTCCACACGATCACCCCGGGTTCGGGTTGCTCGATGCGCCACGGGGAGTGGTGTCGGAGTTGGTGGTGGGCCCGGCAGAGGGCGGAGAGGTTGCCGGCGCAGGTGGGGCCGCCTCGTTCCCATTCCC
>NZ_JBSHGQ010000042.1:0-35248 GCF_053617895.1 Microbacterium sp. NPDC055683
GCCCGGGACCTCGCGGTCCCGGGCCTTCTGCATGCGGAGGGGTCAGGCGGTCGGGTACTCGCGCTCAGGCGACCCCGTGAACAGCTGCTGCGGGCGGCCGATCTTCGTCTTCGGGTCGAGCGTCAGCTCGCGCCAGTGCGCCAGCCAGCCCGGAAGGCGCCCGATCGCGAACAGCACCGTGAACATCCGCGTCGGGAACCCCATCGCCTTGTAGATGACCCCCGTGTAGAAGTCGACGTTCGGGTAGAGGCGGCGCTCCTTGAAGTAGTCGTCGCTGAGGGCGATCTCCTCGAGCTCCTTCGCCAGGTCGAGGAGGGGGTCGGTCACGCCGAGAGCGCTCAGCACCTCGTCGGCAGACTCCTTCACGAGCTTCGCGCGCGGGTCGTAGTTCTTGTAGACGCGGTGCCCGAAGCCCATGAGCTTCACGCCGTCTTCCTTGTTCTTGACGCGCTCGACGAACCGCTGGACGCTCTGACCCGAGTCGCGGATCTGGCCGAGCATGTTCAGGACGGCCTCGTTCGCACCGCCGTGGAGCGGGCCGGAGAGCGCGTGGATGCCCGCGGAGACGGACGCGAACTGGTCGGCGCCGGTCGAGCCGACGAGGCGCACGGTCGACGTGGACGCGTTCTGCTCGTGGTCCTCGTGGAGGAGGAGCAGGCGCTCGAGCGCGCGCGACATCACGGGGTCGACCTCGTACGGCTCGCTCATGACGCCGAAGTTGAGGCGGAGGAAGTTGTCGACGAAGCTCAGCGAGTTGTCCGGGTAGAGGAACGCCTGGCCGATCGACTTCTTGTGGGCGTACGCCGCGATCACGGGCAGCTTCGCGAGCAGCCGGATGATATTGAGCTCGACGTGCTCGGGGTTCGCCGGGTCGGACTGGTGCTCGTAGTACGTCGACAGCGCAGACACGGCCGACGACAGCACGGCCATGGGGTGCGCGCCGTCGGGCAGAGCCGAGAAGAACCGCTTGAGGTCCTCGTGGAGGAGCGTGTGGCGCCGGATGCGCTCGTCGAAGTCGGCGAGCTCGTCGGCCGTGGGGAGCTCGCCGTAGATGAGGAGCCACGCCGTCTCGAGGAAGGTCGAGTTCTTCGCGATCTGCTCGATCGGATAGCCGCGGTAGCGCAGGATGCCCTTGTCGCCGTCGATGTACGTGATGTCCGACGCCGTCGCGGCGGTGTTCACGAAGCCGTAGTCCAGCGTCGTGTGGCCCGTCTGCCGCATGAGCGTCGAGATGTCGATGCTCGGAGCCCCCGCGGTGCTGCGCAGCACCGGGAACTCGGCCGTCTTGTCGCCGATCGTGAGGGTGGCCTTGTCGGCCGGGACTCCCGCGTCGCTCACAGCGCCTCCTGGCGGATCGTTTCGCGACTTCTTGGTCGCATGGATCTGGGGTCGGCCGCCGATCGGCGGCCCGGCACAAGCCCGGTCGGTGCGCGGACGCTGTGCCGATACAGCCTATCGGTCGTCTCGCCTACCTGTGAAATCTCCCAAAGGACCGCGCAGGACGTGGAGGAAACCTACGAGACGGACGCGCGAAGGCGCTCGGCGGCGGCCGCTACGCGCTCGTCGGTGGCCGTCAGCGACAGACGCACATGCTGCGGGAAGTGCGCTCCGTAGAAGACGCCGGGGCCCGCGAGGATGCCGAGGTCGGCGAGGCGCCCCATCGACTCCCACGCGTCGCGGCCCTCCGTCGCCCACAGGTAGAGGCCTGCCTCGCTCCTGTCGATCCGGAAGCCCGCGGCCTGCACGGCCGGCAGCAGCACGTCGCGGCGGGCACGGTAGAGCGCCTTCTGCGCCTCGACGTGAGCGTCGTCGCCCAGGGCGACCGCCATGGCGTGCTGGACGGGAGCGGGCGGCATGAGCCCGAGGTGCTTGCGCGCCGCGAGCAGGTCGGCCACGATGTGCGCGCATCCGGCGACGAAGGCCGCGCGGTAGCCGGCGAGGTTCGACTGCTTGCTGAGGGAGTACACGCTCAGGAGCCCCTCGCGGGATCCCTCCGTGACGCGCGGATCGAGCACCGAGGGCACGGGGTCGGACGCCCACGGGCCGTCCCAGCCGAGCTCGGCGTAGCACTCGTCGCTCGCGAGGACCGCTCCGATCTCGCGGGCCCGCACGACGGCGGCGCGCAGCTCGTCGATCGTCCAGGTGCGTCCGTCGGGGTTGCCCGGCGTGTTGATCCAGATGAGCTTCGCATCGGAGGGCCACCGCGCGGGGTCGTCCTCGGCGAGCGGCGTCGCCCCCGCGACGCGGGCCCCCACCTCGTAGGTGGGGTAGGCGGCACGGGGATGCACGACGACGTCGCCGGGCCCGAGCCCGAGGAGGGTGGGGAGGAGCGCGACGAGCTCCTTCGAGCCGATCGTGGGCAGGGTGTTCGCCGTGGTGAGCCCCGGCACGCCGCGCCGGCGCGCGTACCAGGCGACGATCGCCTCTCGCAGCGCGGGCGTGCCCACGGTCTGCGGATACGCGTGCGCGTCGGTCGCCTCCGCCAGCGCGGCCCGGATGGACGCCGGCGTCGGGTCGACGGGAGAGCCGATGGAGAGGTCGACGAGACCGCCGGGATGCGCTGCCGCACGGTCGCGGAAGGGGACGACCGAGTCCCAGGGGTAGTCGGCCAGGTCGCGGACGCCCATCCTCACTCGCCCTGCGGGGGGAGTGCCGCGATGAGGGGGTGGTCCTTGTCGACGACGCCGACCTTGGATGCGCCGCCGGGCGATCCAAGGTCGTCGAAGAACTCGACGTTGGCCTTGTAGTAGTCCTGCCACTCGTCGGGGAGGTCGTCCTCGTAGTAGATCGCCTCGACGGGGCACGCCGGCTCGCAGGCGCCGCAGTCGACGCACTCGTCCGGGTGGATGTACAGCGACCGCTCGCCCTCGTAGATGCAGTCGACAGGGCACTCGTCGATGCAGGCGCGGTCCTTGACGTCCACGCAGGGCAGGGCGATCACGTAAGTCACGCCTGCGATTCTACGCGCGAGCGCTGCACCCCGCCCCGAAGGCGTGCCTTAGCGAGCGGCCCCGCCCTGAGCGGCCGCGAGGCGGCGCAGGCGCGAGAGGTCCGGCCACGCGACGGCGACGAGCACGATCCCCGCGAGGAGGAACGACCACACGTACCCGAACGGGAACTCCCCCTCCGCCGGCACCGCCACGACGACGGACCCGCCCGGCCCGCGCCCCGAGTAGACCGTGAGCGCGGCGAGCATGCCGAGCCCCGCCGACAGGGCCGACCACCGGTCGTCCGTCAGGAGGCGCAGCGAGAGCAGCAGCCCCGCGCAGCCGATCCCGGCGAGCACGAGCCCGATCGGCACGATCCCCCAGGTGAAGGGGTGCGCGATCGTGCCTGCCACGCCGAACACCGCGCCCGCGACGAAGGCGACGATCCACGTGACGACGTGCGCGAGCCACTCGTTCCTCATCCGGCCAGGCTATCGCGCCCGTTCTGGGAGCCGTCAGGTCGCCCCGCCTGCCCAGCGCAGGAGGGCCGCGGTCACGGCCGCGGCGACGACCACCACGAGGAAGGGAGCGCGCAGGCGCAGCAGCACCACCGCGACGGCGAGGGCGGGCAGGCGCGCGTCGAGCGAGAGGCCCTGCCCGTCTCCCACGGTCTGGGTCGCGACGAGCGCGCCGAGGAGGGCGACGGTCAGCAGGTCGGTGATGCGCGCCGCGCGCGGGCGCTCGAACCAGCGCACGGGGATGGCGTAGCCCACGAGCTTGAGCGCCGCGCACGCGACGGCGGCGACGAGGATCGGCGTCCACAGCGTCACGCGCGGGCCTCCGTCCGCCCGCCGAGCCAGTTCGTCCATCCGACCACGACGGCCGTGAGCGCCGCGACGAGCACGGGGAGGCCCGCCGGGAGCGCCGGCGTCAGCGCGGCGGCGATGACGGCGGCCGCGGCTCCCACGGCCACGGCCTGCCGCGACCGGAGCCGCGGCCACAGGAGCGCGAGCATGGCGGCGGCTGCGGCGGCGTCGAGGCCGTATGCGCGCACGTCCCCCATGACGTCGCCGAGCAGCGCGCCGACGAGCGTCATGGCGTTCCAGGTCGCGAAGATCCCCAGCCCGGTGACCCAGAAGCCCGCGCGTCGCGCGGCCGGCTCGTCCTGGGCGAGCGCGACAGCCGTCGACTCGTCGATCGTGAAGGGAGCGGCGAGCACCCGCCGCCACCAGGGGCCCCCGACCACGGGCCCCATGCGCACGGCGTACGCGGTGTTGCGCACCCCGAGGAGCACGGCCGACGCGATCGCCGACGGCGCGGCGGCGAGGCCGCCCGACGCGATCACGCCGACGAACGCGAACTGCGATCCGCCCGTGAACATGAGGAGGCTCAGCACGCATGTCTGCCAGACGTCGAGGCCGGCCGCGACGCCGAGCGCGCCGAACGAGACGCCGTAGAGGCCGGTCGCGACCGCGACGGCGATGCCCTGGCGCCTCGCCTGGCGCACGGTGGAGGACGCGGTCATCCTCCGAGCCTACGCAGAGCGCCCCCGGTCCGCGGAACCGGGGGCGCTCGGAGGGTCACCTCTCGCGAGGTCCCGGATCGATTCGCGTCAGCCTTGTCGCTTGAGGCGCGCGGCCGCACGGCCGCGCTCGGTCGCGTCGAGCACGACCTTGCGGATGCGCACGGCCTCGGGCGTGACCTCGACGCACTCGTCCTCGCGGGCGAACTCGAGCGACTCCTCGAGCGACAGGATGCGCGGCGGGGTCATCGACTCGAACGAGTCGGCCGTGGCCGACCGCATGTTCGTGAGCTTCTTCTCCTTGGTGATGTTCACGTCCATGTCGTCGGCGCGCGAGTTCTCGCCGACGACCATGCCCTCGTAGACCTCCTCGGTCGGCTTCACGAAGAACGACATGCGCTCCTGGAGGCCGATCATGGCGAAGGGCGTCACCACGCCCGCGCGGTCGGCGACGATCGAGCCGTTCTGACGCGCGACGATCTGCCCCGCCCAGTCGTCGTAGCCGTGCGAGATGGCGTTCGCGATGCCCGTGCCGCGCGTGATCGACAGGAACTCGGTGCGGAACCCGATGAGACCGCGCGACGGCACGATGAACTCCATGCGGATCCAGCCGGTGCCGTGGTTGATCATGTTGTCCATGCGGCCCTTGCGGTTCGCCATGAGCTGCGTCACGGCGCCGAGGTGCTCCTCCGGCACGTCGATCGTGAGGTGCTCGAACGGCTCCTGCGTCTTGCCGTCCGGGCCCTTGCGCGTGACGACCTGGGGCTTGCCGACCGTGAGCTCGAAGCCCTCGCGGCGCATGTTCTCGACGAGGATGGCGAGCTGCAGCTCTCCGCGCCCCTGCACCTCCCAGGCGTCGGGACGCCCGATGTCGTTCACGCGGATCGACACGTTGCCGATGAGCTCGCGGTCGAGGCGGTCCTTCACCATGCGCGCCGTGAGCTTGTGGCCCTTGACCTTGCCGACGAGCGGCGAGGTGTTCGTCCCGATCGTCATGGAGATCGAGGGCTCGTCGACCGTGATCTGCGGCAGCGGGCGGACGTCCTCGGGGTCGGCGATGGTCTCGCCGATCATGATGTCCTCGAAGCCGGCGATGACGGCGATGTCGCCGGGGCCCGCCGACTCGGCCGGGTAGCGGTCGAGCGCCTTCGTCATGAGCAGCTCGGTGATGCGGGCGTTCTGCGTCGTGCCGTCCTGACGCACCCACGCGACCGTCTGGCCCTTCTTGAGGGTGCCGTTGAAGACGCGCAGCAGCGCGAGGCGGCCGAGGAACGACGACGAGTCGAGGTTCGTCACCCACGCCTGCAGCGGGGCCTCGTCGTCGTAGGACGGCGCCGGCACGTGCTCGAGGATGGCCTCGAAGAGCGGCTCGAGGTCGTCGTTGTCGGGCAGCGCGCCGTTCTCGGGGCGCGTGCGCGATGCCGCGCCGGCGCGACCGGAGGCGTAGACGACCGGCACGTCGAGCAGGGCGTCGACGTCGAGGTCGGGAACGTCGTCCTGGAGGTCGCTCGCGAGACCGAGCAGCAGGTCGTGCGCCTCCTCCTCGACCTCGGCGATGCGGGCGTCGGGGCGGTCGGTCTTGTTGACGAGGAGGATGACGGGGAGCTTCGCCTCGAGCGCCTTGCGCAGCACGAAGCGCGTCTGCGGCAGCGGGCCCTCGGAGGAGTCCACGAGGAGGACCACGCCGTCGACCATGGACAGTCCGCGCTCGACCTCGCCGCCGAAATCGGCGTGACCGGGGGTGTCGATCACGTTGATCGTCACGGGGGTCTCGGTGTGGACGCCGTTGTACGTGATCGCCGTGTTCTTGGCGAGGATCGTGATGCCCTTCTCGCGCTCGAGGTCGTTCGAGTCCATCGCGCGCTCCTCGACGTGCGCGTGCTCGCCGAACGAGCCCGTCTGACGCAGCATGGCGTCCACGAGGGTCGTCTTGCCGTGGTCGACGTGCGCGACGATCGCGACGTTGCGGAGATCGGAACGGTGGGCGAGCGCCATGAAGGGATCCTTCTGATCAGCGGGGAGATCCCCGGAAGCGGGGCAGTCCATCCTACCGTCCGCCGACGACGCGCCGTTCAGGCTGCGGTCAGGACGCCACGGCGAGCGACCACATCGCTCCCCCGGCGATGACGCAGAGCGCGACGAGGCTCGGCACGTCGACGCGCCGGCGCACGTCGCGAGCGGACGGCCGTGCGCGGACGAGGAAGAGACGGAGCGTGTCCGCCTGATCGTCACCCGGCTCGGGTGCGCGGCCGGCGCGCAGATGGCGGGAATGCAGGTGCCGGGGCGCCGCTCCGAGCGCGCGGACGATGCGGCCGTCGCGGAGCACGACCTCGAGCTGCCAGCGCATCCGGATGTCGGCGATCTCCCGCCACGGGATCTCGACGACGTGGAGGATGTTGCGCACGCGCAGCAGGTCGTCGTCGGCGACGACGCTCGGCGCCGCGAACAGGACGTAGACCGCCCAGCAGAGCGCGAGCAGCCACGGCGCGACGAGCAGTGCGTCGAACGGCGAGGCGCGCAGCGCCGCGTCGACGAGCAGAGCGACCGAGCCGGCCGCCGCGACGGCGAACCCGAGCCATCCGACCGGGCGGCGGAACGCGATGCGGTAGCCGGTCACCGCGTGAGGGCGACGGCGCACGCAGCCCAGACGATCAGCACGACGAGCGCGGCGATCGACGGCGCATCCCAGCGGCGGCGGATGGCGGGATCGGCGGGCTCGGCGGCCTCGCGCCGCTCGCGCAGGATCTCGAGCTCGCGCTCGGCCGGCTGCTCGACCCGGCTGCGGCGACCGCGGCGTGCGGGGAGCGCCCATGCCTGCACCACGCGGCCGTCGGTCAGCGCGACGGCCACCTGCCAGCGCAGCTTCAGGTCGGCCACGGCGCTCCAGGTGGCCGTCGTCGTCCGCAGCGGGTTGCGGACGACGACGCCGCGGACGTCGGACGTCACCCGCGGGCTCGCGAGGAACACCCACGCGAACCAGACCACGAGCAGCAGCCACGGCGCGATCAGCAGCGCCTGCGCCCAGCTGCCGCGCACGACGACGTCGCCCAGGAGGAAGAGCACGACGACGCCCGTGACGACGAGCCAGACGATGCCCGCGGTGCTGCGGATCGTCCGGCTCGCCGCCTCGGGATGCGTCATCGGCCGCCCAGCTCCACGGTGCGGCCGGGGATGGCCTCGAGCAGGCGCTCGGTGTAGGCCTCCTGCGGGTTCGCGAACACCTGGTCCACGGCCCCCTGCTCGACGATGCGGCCCTTCTCCATCACCGACACGAGGTCGGCGGCGACGCGCACGACGGCGAGGTCGTGCGTGATGAAGAGGTAGGTGAGGCCCAGCTCCCCCTGCAGCTCGGCGAGGAGCTTGAGGATCTGATCCTGCACGAGCACGTCGAGCGCCGACACCGCCTCGTCGAGCACGACGATGTCGGGCTTGAGGGCGAGGGCACGCGCGATCGCGACGCGCTGGCGCTGACCGCCCGACAGCTCGTTGGGATAGCGCCACGCGAGCTCGCGCGGGAGGGCGACCTGCTCGAGCAGCTCGAACACGCGGTCGCGCCGCGACGCCTGGTCGCCGACCCTGTGCACGTGCAGCGGCTCGGAGATGAGCGCGCCGATCGACCGCAGCGGGTCGAGCGACCCGTACGGGTCCTGGAAGACGGGCTGCATGCGGCGGCGAAGGGCGAAGACTCCCTGACGCGACAGCGTGGTCGCGTCGGTGCCGTCGATGAGGATCTGCCCACTCGTGGCCGTCTCGAGCTGGAGCACCATCTTCGCGACGGTCGACTTGCCCGATCCCGACTCGCCGACGAGGGCCAGGGTCTTCCCCTTGGGGATCTGGAACGAGACCCCGTCCACGGCGCGGAACGGCTCGCTGCGGAACCCGCCGCGGCGGATCTTGTACTCCTTGACGAGGTCGCGCACCTCGACGACGGGCGCCGCGGTCTGCAGGACCTCCGTCGTCGTCTCGATGCCCCGGTCCTCCACGGTCGCCTGGATGCGCTGCGAGGCGAGGCTCGGGGCCGCCGCGACGAGACGCTGCGTGTAGGGATGCTGGGGGTCCTCGAGGATCTCGCGGCTCGGCCCCGACTCGACGATCTCGCCCTGGTTCATGACGATGATGGTGTCGGCGCGGTCGGCGGCGAGCCCCAGGTCGTGCGTGATGAAGAGCACCGAGGTGCCCTTCTCCCGCGTGAGCGACGCGAGGTGGTCGAGGATGACCCGCTGCACCGTGACGTCGAGCGCGCTCGTCGGCTCGTCGGCGATGAGCAGCGCCGGGTCGGCGGCGAGGCCGATGCCGATGAGGGCGCGCTGGCGCATCCCGCCGGAGAACTGGTGCGGGAACTGGTGCAGGCGCCGCTCGGCGTCTGCGAGGCCGGCCTGCTGCAGCACCTCGATGGCGCGGCGCTCGACCTCCTTGCGACCGGTCGCGAGACCGTTCGCTCGGATGGCCTCCTTCACCTGGAAGCCGATCGACCACACCGGGTTGAGGTTCGACATCGGGTCCTGCGGGACGTAGCCGATCCGCCGCCCGCGGACGTCCTCCATCTCGCGGCGCGACGCCTTCGTGAGGTCGACGCCCTCGAGCTCGATCGTGCCGCCCGTGACGGCACCCGTGCCGGGGAGCAGATCGATGATGGCGCTCGCCGTCGTCGACTTGCCCGACCCGGACTCGCCGACGATCGCGACGGTCTCGCCGCGGTGGATGTCGAGGTCGACGCCGTGGACGACCTCGCGCTGCTTCTTGCCCGTGCCGAAGGAGATCTTCAGGCCGCGGACGCGCAGGAGGGGCTCTGCCATGCTGCCGCCTTTCGTGGTCATCGCTGCGCCCTCGCCTTCGGGTCGAGCGCATCGCGGAGGAGTTCGCCCAGCGTCACGAACGCGAGCACGGTCAGCGTGAGCGCGAGCGACGGCCAGAACAGCGCCATGGGCGACGTCCGGATCGACGTCTGCGCCTGGCTGATGTCGGCGCCCCACGACACGCCGCCGAGGCCGACGCCCAGGAACGACAGCGTCGCCTCCGCGACGATGGCGCTGCCGAGGCCCACCGTGGAGATGACGATGATGGGCGCCATGGCGTTGGGCAGCACGTGCACGACGAGCGTCTTGAACCGCGAGAGTCCGACGGCGATCGACCCCATGACGAAGTCCGACTGCTTCACGCGCAGCACCTCGGCGCGCATGACGCGCGCCGTGGACGCCCAGGAGAACCCGCCGATGGCGAACGCGAGCACGAGCTCGTTCCTCACCTCGCGGGGGACGACCGTCATGACGACGATGGCCGCGACGATGTAGGGGATCGTGAAGAAGATGTCGCCGACGCGCGACAGCAGCGAGTCGAGCCATCCGCCGTAGAACGCCGCGAGAGCGCCCATGATGACGCCGATGACCGTGCCGATGAGGGTCGCGAGGAGGCCGACCGTCAGCGAGACGCGCGTTCCGTAGATGAGGCGCGACCACACGTCGCACCCGAGCCGGGTGTACCCGAGCGGATGCCCGGCCTCGGGACCGGCGTTGCTCTTGTCGAGGAAGCAGGCGTTCGATCCCGCCGGGGGGAACGACGCGAACAGCGACGGCCACACCGAGACGAGGAGGACCAGGGCGCACATGACGACCGAGATCCAGAACAGCGGCCGCTTGCGCAGGTCGCGCCAGGCGTCCAGCCAGAGGTTGCTCTTCTTCTCGTCGACCCGGACGGCGTCGACGACGACGCTCGCCTCCTTCACGGGAGCGACGTAGTGCGTACTACTTGACATAGCGGATCCTCGGGTCGAGCAGACCGTAGAGCAGGTCGACGAACAGGTTGACGATCACGTAGACGACGACGAAGACGGTGACGAACGACACGACCGTCGGGGTCTCGTGGCGGATGATCGCCTGGTACAGCGTGTTGCCCACGCCCGGCACGTTGAAGATGCCCTCGGTCACCGTCGCGCCGACCATCAGGATCCCGAAGTTGGTCGCCATGTCGGTCACCATCGGGATGAGCGAGTTGCGCAGCACGTGCACGGGGATGACGCGACCGCGCGAGAGGCCCTTGCTGTAGGCCGTGCGCACCCAGTCCTGGCCGAGCGACTCGATCATCGACGAGCGCGTCAGGCGCATGCTGGCCGCGTAGACGCTGAAGCCGAGGACGATCGCGGGCAGCCAGAGGTCGCCCCACCCGTTCTCGCCTCCCACGGTCGGCTTGAACCACTCCAGCTGCACCGCGAGGAAGAACTGCGCCAGGAAGGCGAGCACGAAGATCGGCACGGCGATGAAGACGAGCGCGATGACGAGCTGCAGGTGGTCGTACCACGTCCCCTTGAAGATCGCCGAGGTCGCGCCGATGACGATGGACAGCACGAAGGCGATGAGGATCGCGAGCACCGCGAGGCGCAGCGTCACGGGGAACGTGCGTCCGAGCACCTCGCCCACGCTCTGACCGGTGAAGGTGGTGCCGAAGTCGCCCGTGAGGATGCCGCCGAGGTAGTTGAGGTACTGCACGATGAACGGCTGATCCAGCGCGTAGCGCTCGCGGATGGCCGTGATCACGGCCTCCGGCGGCTGCTTGTCGCCGTACATCGCGGCGATGGGGTCTCCCGGCATCGCGAAGACCATGAAGTAGATGAGCAGGGTGGCTCCCAGGAACACCGGGATCACCTGCAGCAGACGTCTGAGGATGTAAGCGATCACCCTCGCCCTCCCTTCCGGGGGTTTTCTCTGCCGTGTCGGGCACACGGAAAAGGGCCCCGCTCAGCGGTGCCCTTCTTGTCCATCATCCGCCTCCCCCGCTGGGAGATGCATGGACGACGGTCGAGGACATGGGCGAAGCGGTGGCATGGCATGCCACCGCTTCGCCCGCGCGGGAGCGGAGCTCCCGGCCGATTACTCGGCCTTGGTGATGTCGGTGTAGATCGGAACCGAGTCCCAGCCGAAGACGACGTTCTCGACGCCCTCTGCCCATCCGCCGGTCACGTTGGAGTACCAGAGCGGGATGGCGGGCAGGTCGGTGAAGAGCACCGTCTGCGCCTCCTGGAACTTCGCGTTCGCCTCGTCGGGGTCGGTCGCGCTGATGCCCTCGGAGAGGAGAGCGTCGAACTCGGGGTTGTTGTACTTGCCGTCGTTGCCGCCCGCCGTCGAGGCGTAGAGCGGGGCCAGGAAGTTGTACAGACCCGGGTAGTCGGCCTGCCAGCCGGCGCGGTACGGGCCGACCGTCGAGGCGTCGCGCGCGTCGAGCAGCGTCGCGAAGTCGGGGTACGGGTCGCCCACGGCCGTGATGCCGAGCACGTTCGAGATGGAGTTCGCCGTGGCGTCGACCCACGTCTGGTGGCCGCCGTCCGCGTTGTAGGCGATCGTGAACTCGCCCTCCCAGGGGCTGATCTCGTCGGCCTGGGCCCACAGCTCCTGCGCGAGCTCGGGGTCGTACTCGAGCACCTCGCTGCCGGGGACGGAGTCGCTCCACCCGTCGATGACGGGCGACGTGAAGTCGTTCGCCGGGGTGCGCGTGCCGCTGAAGACAACGTCGGTGATCTCCTCGCGGTTGATGGCGTGGGAGATGGCCGCCTTGCGCAGGCGCCCCTCCTCGTCGGTCGCGAAGTGCTCGTACCACTCGGGGATCGTGAGCGACTGGAAGATGGCGGCCGGCTGGTTCACCGTGCGGCCGTCGAGGTCGGTCTCGTACGTCTCGAACGCCGAGTCGGGGATCGCGTCGAGCACGTCGAGCACGCCGCCCTGGAGGTCGGCGTAGGCCGCATCCTGCGTGGCGTAGAAGACGATGTCGAGGCCGCCGTTCTGGGCGACGCGCGGACCGTCGTAGTCGGGGTTCGTCGCGAGGTCGATGCGGACGTCGTGCTGCCACGCGTCCTCGCCGTCGAGCATGTACGGGCCGTTGCCGATGGGGCTCTGCGCGAAGGCCTCGAGGTCCTCGAACGCCACGTCGGGCAGCGGGTAGTACGCCGAGTAGCCGAGACGCTGCGCGAAGTCGGAGGCCGGCTTGTTGAGCGTGATCGTGAAGGTGTAGTCGTCGACGATCTCGAGGCCGGTGAGCTCGGAGTCCTCCTCGGCGCTGTAGCCCTCGATGTCCTCGAAGAAGTACGAGCCGTAGTGGCCGTTGGAGAGCTTCGCGCCCTCGTTCCACGCCTTCGTGAAGTTGTCGGCCGTGACCTCCTCGCCGTTCGTGAAGGTCGTGCCCTCGCGCAGCTTCACGGTGAGGTGCGTCGGCGAGTCGACCGTGATCTCCTCGGCCGCGTCGTTGACGACGGCGCCCTCAGCGTCGTAGGCCACCAGCCCGGCGTAGATCGACGTCACGATCTTGCCGCCGCCGGTCTCGCCCGTCATCGATCCGATGAGTCCGTACTGCGGCTCCGAGCCGTTCGTCGTGATGACGGCGGTGGACGAGCCCTCCGAGGGCGTCTCCTCGCCGCTGCCGCCCGTGTCGCTCGAGCAGCCGGCGAGCACGAGCCCGCCGACGCCGAGGAGCGCGAGGCCCGACAGGGCGATCTTGTTGCGCTTCACTGTGCTGTTCCTCCGATGGAAGGGGATGTGGATGCTGTCAGGCAGGTAGGAACCCGCTGAGAGCGATGATGGCAATCTAAGCCCGTCGACGGTCTGTGACAAATCTTCCGCGCAACCGTTACAGACCCTTTACTCCTCTGTGACGTTCATGGGCAATCTGCTCGCGACGCGCACGGTGTCCATGCGCCCGCATCGACCGGCACGTCCTGCATGGCTGTCTGGCACCTTCAGCCCTGGCATCGAAGGGTGTGGGAATCTCGTCCCGTGACGACACCATCCCGCACCGGACCCGCCCGCGCAAGGCTGTGGTGGGAGATCGCGATCCTCCTCGCGCTGAGCCTCGGGCAGTCCGCCGTCTACTCCGTGCTCGCGCTCGTCCGCGCGCTCACGCGCGACGTGGCCCTCGCCGACCAGTCGACCGCGCTCAACCCCTCGCGAGCCGACGAGGCGCTGTGGGACGCGCTGTACCAGGTGCTCGACATCGGCTTCGATCTCGCGCTCGTGGCGCTCGCGCTCTTCCTGCTGTGGGAGCCGGGGCGGAGCGCGCTGCGCGCCGTCGGGCTCGACTTCTCGCGGTTCGGTCGCGACCTCGGACGCGCCGCCGCGCTGCTCGCCGCGATCGGGATCCCCGGTCTCGCGCTGTACGCGGGCGGGCGCCTGCTCGGCATCACGGTCGCGGTGGAGGCCTCGCCGCTCGACGCCGCGTGGTGGACCGTGCCGATCCTCGTGCTGTCGGCCGTGCGCGCCGGCCTCCTCGAGGAGGTCGTCATGAACGGATACCTGTTCGACCGGCTCCGCCGGCTCGCGTGGGGACCGTGGACGATCATCCTCGCCACCGCCGCGCTGCGCGCCGCCTATCACGCGTACCAGGGGTTCGGAGCGATCGTCGGCAACTTCGCGATGGGCGTCGTGTTCGGCTGGTGCTATCGCCGCTGGGGCCGGGTGATGCCGCTCGTCCTCGCGCACACGCTCATCGACGTCATCGCGTTCGTCGGGTATCCGCTGGCCGCGCCGTACCTCCCCTGACGGATGCGGCCGGAGCATGCGAGCCGCCGCACCCCGCAGCACCGCGCCGCGGGCTCAGGCGTCGGGGATGAGCCGCTTGCCCGTGAGCGACGTCGACTCGCGCGTGTACCCGATCGCGTCGTAGTACTCCAGCACGCGCGTGTTCTCGGCGCGCACCATGAGCATCACCTTGGGGCAGCCGATCGCGACGAGTCGGCGCTCGGCCTCCGCGACGAGCGCACGGCCGATCCCCTCCCCTCGCCGCGCCGGGTCGGCGGCGAGGTAGTACAGCCAGCCGCGGTGGCCGTCATATCCTGCCATGACGGATCCCGTCACGGCGTCGCCGTCGACGGCGACGAGCAGCAGGTCGGGCCAGACGGCGCGCGCACGCCGGATGTCCGCGTGCGGGTCGTTCCACGGACGCGTGAGACCGGCGGCGAGCCAGAGCGCGACGACGGCCTCGACGTCGCGGTCCTGCAGCGGGCGGATGGCGAAGCTCACGTCGACAGGCTATCGAACGGCATCGACCAGGCGACCTCGCGACCCAGCTGTCCTGTGGCGCGGAACAGCCGCACCTGGTGCGCGTCCGAGAGCACGGCGGCCAGCTCGTCGCGGTCGGCCGGGGCGAAGCCGAGCCGTTGCCAGAACGGACCGGAGCGGCGGGAGAAGAGCCACGCCCTCGACGCCCCGTGCGCGGCCGCCTCGTCGATCGCCCACCGCGCGAGCGCCGTGCCGCGACCGCCGCCGCGCGCGGCCGGATGCACGGCGACGCTGCGGATGAGCACGTTCCGACCATCCGCGCCCCGCTCGAATCCCGTCGTCGCCGAGACGGCGCCCGCGGCGTCGCGCTCCACCCACAGATGCACGGACGGGGCGTCGAGCCCGCTCACGGTGAGGTCGACGAGCCGCAGGAACGCCTCGATGTCGGTGCGGTCCGCCGGCGTCGCGGGCGCGAGGCTCATGCGAGCCGCCGCGCCAGCCGGGCCTCGAGCCCGATCCGCACGGGCGGCCATTCGTGCGCCAGGATCGAAAAGACCACGGTGTCGCGCACGTGGCCGTCCGGCATGATGCGGTGGCTGCGGAGCACGCCGTCCTGCCGCGCACCGAGGCGGGCGATCGCGGCGCGCGACTGCTGGTTGTGCCAGTGGGTGCAGAACTGCACGCGGAGGCAGTCGAGCACGTCGAACGCGCGCTCGAGCAGGAGCAGCTTCGCCGCCGGGTTGACCCCCGTGCCCTGTGCCGACGCGCCGAGCCACGTGTAGCCGATCTCGAGCCGGCGGTTCGCCGGATCGATGTCGCAGTACGTGGTCATCCCGACGGCGCGACCCGCGCGCCGGTCGACGACGGCCCAGGGTGCCATCCTCCCCGCCGCCTGCTCGGCGAGCCGGCGCTCGATCTCCCCGGCCATCCCCTCTGCCGTCGGCACCGAGGTGTACCACGTGCGCGCCGCCTCGTCAGCGGAGAGGGAGGCGACGAGGTCGTCGCGGTGATGCGCGGCGAGCGGCTCCAGCCGCACGACATCGTTCTCGAGCACGGGAGTCGCTGCGAAGTCCACGGCACCACGCTACCGCCGCCTAGGATCGGCTCATGGCGACCCCCGAGTTCATCCTGCGGCTGCGCGAGAAGATCGGCACCGAGCTGCTCTGGCTCACCGGGGCGACGGCCGTCGTGCTGCGCGGCGACGGCGACGCGCGGGAGGTGCTGCTCGTGCGGCGCGCCGACAACGGTCGGCTGACCCCCGTGACGGGCATCGTCGACCCGGGAGAGCAGCCCGCCGTCGCTGCCGTCCGCGAGGTCCTCGAGGAGGCCGACGTCGTCGCCGAGGCCGAGGCGCTCGTGTGGGTCAACACCCTGCCGCCCATGGTCTACCCCAACGGCGACCGCTCCCAGTACCTCGACCTCGTGTTCCGCTGCCGCTACGTCTCGGGCGACCCGCACCCGGCGGACGGCGAGAACAGCGAGGCCTTCTGGCGTCGCGTCGACGACCTCGCGGACGTCGACGACGAGATGCGCAAGCGCATCCGGATGGCCGTGGACGGCACCGAGCGCGCCCGGTTCGAGGTCTGAGCCGAACGGCCGCGGCCATCCGGCCTCCCGCCGAGACCGGCCGGGGGCCGGCCTCGGCGAGGGACCGCGGCCATCCGGATCAGGCGAAGGCCTCGATCGGCGGGCAGGCACACACGAGGTTGCGGTCGCCGTAGGCCTGGTCGATGCGGCGCACGGGCGGCCAGTACTTCCCCTCCACATCGCCGGACGGGTACACCGCCGTCTCGCGCGAGTACGGATGGTCCCACTCGCCCACGAGCACGGAGGCCGCCGTGTGCGGCGCGTTCGCGAGCGGGTTGTCGCCCTGGGGCCACTCCCCCGTCGCCACGCGGCCGGCCTCGTGGCGGATGGCGATCATCGCGTCGACGAACCGGTCGAGCTCGGCGAGGTCCTCCGACTCCGTCGGCTCGACCATGAGCGTTCCCGCCACGGGGAACGACATCGTCGGCGCGTGGAACCCGTAGTCGACCAGCCGCTTGGCGACGTCGTCGACGCTCACCCCCGTCTCGGCCTTGAGGGGGCGCAGGTCGAGGATGCACTCGTGCGCGACGCGTCCCTCCTCTCCCGTGTAGAGCACCGGGAAGTGCTCCGAGAGGCGGGCGGCGACGTAGTTCGCGGCGACCACGGCGGCGTCGGTCGCCGTGGTCAGCCCCTCGAGGCCCATCATGCGCACGTACGCCCACGAGATCGGCAGGATGCCCGCCGAGCCGTACGGCGCCGCGGAGACGGGCCCGATCCCGTCGCGGTCCTCCTGCGCGAAGGGGTGCGAGGGCAGGAACGGCGCCAGGTGCGCCTTCGCCGCGACGGGCCCGACCCCCGGTCCGCCGCCGCCATGCGGGATCGCGAACGTCTTGTGCAGGTTGAGGTGCGACACGTCGCCGCCGAGGTCGCCGAACCGGGCGTGCCCGAGCAGCGCGTTGAGGTTCGCCCCGTCGATGTACACCTGCCCTCCCGCGGCGTGGACGGCGGCCGTGATGTCGAGGACGTCGTGCTCGTACACGCCGTGCGTCGACGGGTACGTGATCATGAGCGCCGCGAGCGCGTCGGCGTGGGAGGCGATCTTCGCGCGCAGGTCTGCGAGGTCGACGTTGCCCTGGTCGTCGCATGCCACGACGACGACGCGCATGCCCGCGAGCACGGCGGATGCCGCGTTCGTCCCGTGAGCCGACGAGGGGATGAGGCACACGTCGCGACCGAGGTCGCCGCGCGAGCGGTGGTACCCGCGGATGGCGAGGAGGCCGGCGAGCTCGCCCTGCGACCCCGCGTTCGGCTGCAGCGACACCGCGTCGTAGCCCGTGAGGTCGGCCAGCCACCCCTCCAGCTGCGCGATGAGGGCGAGGTAGCCGCCGACGTCCTCCCGTGGCGCGAACGGGTGGATGCGCCCGAACTCGGGCCACGTAATGGCGGCCATCGCGGTCGCCGCGTTGAGCTTCATCGTGCACGAGCCGAGCGGGATCATCCCCCGATCGAGCGCGTAGTCCTTGTCGGCGAGGCGCTTGAGGTAGCGCATCATGGCCGTCTCCGAGCGGTGGCTCGAGAAGACGGGGTGCGTCAGGTACGGCTCCGTGCGGACGAGGTCGGCCGGCAGCGACTCGTCCGTGCGGATGAGGGCGCCGGGAGCTTCGCCAGTGCGGATGTCGGCGGTGGAAGCGCTTTCCTGCTTCGCCAGTGCGGATGTCGAGCCGGCACCATCACCCGAGCCGGTGGGCGCATCCGCACCCGCACCCGCACCCGCATCGAACGCGGCGCGCACGGCGTCGAGGTCGGCCAGGGTCGTGGCCTCGCCGACCGAGACGCCGACGGTGTCGGCGTCGACGAGGTGCAGCAGCACGCCGCCGTCGTGCGCGGCGGCGACGACCGCGGCCGCACGGGCGGGCACGCGCACGCGGACCGTGTCGAAGTGAGCGGCGTCGCCCGTGTCGAGACCGAGCTCAGCGAGCCATCCGCGCAGCAGCGTCGTCTTCGCGCGCACGTCCTCCGCGATCGCGCGGATGCCCTCGGGGCCGTGGTAGACGGCGTACATGGCCGCCATGACGGCGAGCAGCACCTGCGCGGTGCAGATGTTGCTCGTCGCCTTCTCCCGGCGGATGTGCTGCTCGCGCGTCTGCAGCGCGAGACGGTACGCGAGCCGGCCGTCCGCGTCCTTCGAGACGCCCACGAGACGTCCGGGCAGCTGCCGCTCGAGCCCCTGCCGCACGACCATGAAGCCCGCGTGCGGTCCCCCGAAGCCGAGGGGCACGCCGAAGCGCTGGGACGAGCCCACGACGACGTCGGCGCCGAGCGACCCGGGCGACGCGAGCAGCGCGAGGGCGAGCAGATCGGCCGCGACGACGGCCTGGCCTCCCGCGACGTGCACGGCGTCGACGACGCCCTGCGGGTTCCACACCCGCCCGGATGCGCCGGGGTACTGGATGAGGGCGCCGAAGAGCGCCTCGGGCAGAGCCTCCCCGCCCGCGAGGTCGACCTCGACGAGCTCGATGCCCAGTGCCTCGGCGCGCACGGCGAGCACGGCCTTGGTCTGCGGCAGCGCGTCGGCGTCGACGACGAAGACGTCGGACCCCCCGCGCACGGCGCGCCGCGCGACGAGCATCCCCTCGACGGCGGCGGTGGCCTCGTCGAGCATCGACGCGTTGGCGACCGGCAGACCGGCGAGGTCGGCCACCATGGTCTGGAAGTTCAGGAGCGCCTCGAGGCGGCCCTGCGAGATCTCGGGCTGGTACGGCGTGTACGCGGTGTACCACGACGGGTTCTCGAGCACGTTCCGCTGGATGACCGAGGGGGTGAGGGTGTCGCTGTAGCCGAGCCCGATGAGGGGCGAGAGCACGCGGTTGCGGGCAGCGAGCTCGCGCAGCTCCGCGAGCGCCTCTGCCTCCGAGACGCCCTCGGCGGGGATGGCCGCGCCGGCCGCACCGAGGCCGCGGATGACGGGCGGCACGGCCGCCGCGAGGACGCCCGCCGCATCGGCGTCGCCGATGACCGCGGCCATCCGCTCGCGCTCGCCCGCCGTGGTGCCGATGTGCCGATCGGCGTAGGCCGCGCTCACGCCTCCTGCCCCGTCAGGCCGATGTAGGCGGAGCGGTCGAGCAGTCCGGCGGGGTCTCCCGACAGACGCACCTTCACGAGCCAGGCGCCGTCGAAGGGCGCCTCGTTCACGAGGCCGGGGTTCGCGTCCACATCGGCGTTCGTCTCGACGACGACGCCGTCGACGGGCGCGTAGAGCTCGGAGACCGACTTGGTCGACTCGATCTCGCCCATCACCTGCCCCGACAAGACGGCCGCGTCGACCGCGGGCAGGTCGACGAAGACGACGTCGCCGAGCTGGTCTGCGGCGTAGTCGGTGACGCCGATCGTGGCGATGTCGCCGTCGATGCGGATCCACTCGTGCTCGGACGTGTAGGACAGCGCGGTGAGGTCGGTCATGAGTTCCTCCGGTAGAAGGGCAGGGCGGTCGGGGTGGCGGCGATGCGCGTTCCGCGCACGTCGATGGCGAGGTCGTCCGCCGCGGCCGCGGCGGGGTCGACGTAGGCGAGGGCGATGGGATGGCCGAGCGTGGGGCTGAGCGCGCCGCTCGTGACCTCCCCGACGACGGTGTCGCCGCGGAGGACGGGATAGCCGGCGCGTCCTGCACGACGACCGTCGGAGACGAGGCCGACGAGCACGCGCGCCGCGGGGTCGGCGTCGAGGGCGGGGCGCCCGACGAAGTCGCCCGTGTCGACGACGACCCGGCCGAGCCCGGCCTGAGCGGGGCGGATGCCGCGCGTCAGCTCATGGCCGTAGAGCGGCATGCCGGCTTCGAGGCGCAGGGTGTCTCGTGCGGCGAGCCCCGCGGGCACGAGCCCGTGCGGGGCGCCCGCGGCGAGCAGCGCCCGCCACAGCGCGGGAGCCGTGTCGTTCGCGACCAGCAGCTCGAAGCCGTCTTCCCCCGTGTAGCCCGTGCGGGCGAGGAGCAGCGGCGCGCCGTCGAACGTCGCGTCGGCCCACGCGTAGTACCGCTGATCGGCCCACGGGGTGGCCGGCTCCCCGATTCCGGCGGTCTCCTGCAGGATGCGCTGCGCGAGCGGCCCCTGCACGGCGATGAGCGCGGAGGCGTCGGTGAGGTCCGCGATCACGGCATCCGTGCGCGCGCGCTCCTCGAACGCCGCGCGCACCGCGTCGCGGTTGCCGGCGTTCGCGATGACGAGATAGCTCTCGTCGCCGAGCCGGTACACGATCACGTCGTCGACGATCCCGCCGTCGTCGGCGAGCACGAGCGAGTACTTCGCCCGGCCGACGGCGAGGGCCGACAGGCGCCCCGCGAGCGCGTGGTCGAGGAACGCCCCCGCGCCGGCGCCCGTCACGGAGAACTCCGCCATGTGCGAGATGTCGAACAGCCCGGCCGCCGTCCGGACGGCGTGGTGCTCGGCGAGGTCGGACGAGTAGCGGACGGGCATGAGCCATCCGCCGAAATCGGTGAAGGATGCCCCGAGCGCCTCGTGCTCGGCGTGCAGGGGCGTCGTCCTGGGTTCGGTCACGGCGTGTCTCCTCAGCATTCCACGACGTTGACGGCGAGACCCGCCATCGCCGTCTCCTTGTACTTCTCGCTCATGTCGCGCCCCGTCTGCCGCATCGTCTCGATGACCGTGTCGAGCGACACCCGGTGCGTGCCGTCGCCCCACATGGCCATCTTGGCGGCGTTGACCGCCTTGCCGGAAGCGATCGCGTTCCGCTCGATGCACGGGATCTGGACGAGGCCCCCGACGGGGTCGCACGTGAGGCCGAGGTTGTGCTCCATGGCGATCTCGGCGGCGTTCTCGACCTGCGCCGGGGTCCCGCCCAGGATGGCCGCGAGCGCTCCCGCGGCCATCGACGACGCGGAGCCGACCTCGCCCTGGCACCCGACCTCCGCACCCGAGATGGAGGCGCGCTGCTTGTAGATCGACCCGATGGCGGCCGCGGTGAGCAGGAACTCGACGGCGATGTCGTCGGGCGATCCGGTCGCGCGCGGCGTGTAGTGCGCGGCGTGATGGAGGACGGCGGGGATGATCCCGGCCGCCCCGTTCGTGGGCGCCGTCACGACGCGCCCTCCCGCGGCGTTCTCCTCGTTGACGGCGAGGGCGACGAGGTTGATCCACTCCTGCGCGAACAGCGGGCTGCGGTCCGGGTCCTCGACGGCGAGGCGCGCGCGCCAGGCGGGCGCGCGGCGGACGACGCCGAGCCCTCCCGGAAGCACCCCCTCGGTCCGCGTGCCGGCCGTGTAGCACTCCACCATGGCGTCCCTGATGCGCAGGATGCCCGCGCGCACGTCCTCGGGCGCTCGGAGGGCCGATTCGTTGCGGAGGGCGATGTCGGCGATCGACGCCCCCTCCGCCTCGCAGTGCGCGAGCAGCTCGGCGGCCGTCGAGAACGGATGCGGCACGGCGCCGTCGTCCGTCTGCTCCTGCTCCTCCCCGTCGCGCACGATGAAGCCGCCGCCCACCGAGTAGTAGACCGCCTCCTCGGCGACCGAGCCGTCGCCCCGGAGCGCGGCGAAGCGCATCGCGTTCGTGTGCCGTCCGTGCACGGTGAGGGGGTGCAGGCGGATGTCCTCCGTCCGCAGCGGGACGGGCGTCGCGTCGCCGATCCGCACCGTGCCGTCCGCCTCGATGCGCGCGACGCGCTCCGCCACCTCGGCGGCGGACACCTCGTCGGGCTGCCGCCCCTCGAGCCCCACGAGCACGGCGGCGAGCGTGCCGTGTCCGGCTCCCGTCGCGGCGAGCGAGCCGTACAGGTCGACCGCCACCGCGGCGGGCGGCTCGGCCAGCCGCGCGACGAACTCCGCGGCGGCGCGCATGGGGCCGACCGTGTGCGAGCTCGACGGCCCGATCCCGATCGTGAAGAGGTCGAACACCCCGATGTAGGTCACAAGAGGAACTCCCGTTGTCGGCATCCGCGACGGATGCGGTGAGTTCCTCCCGCTCTGTCATGGTGCCTGAGAGTTTCCGCGGCGCGCCGCTTGCCCCGTCGGCGGGCGCTCGGGCGCCGCTTTCCAGAGTGACCTGCCGGCACGGTACGTGGGCCTGAGAGATTCCGGGAGGGACTTGCTCCTACGGCAGCGGCGCGGGGCCGCGTTCTCCCGTGACGGATGGACGGTCTGTTCGGTTGTGATCCCGATGATAGCGGCAGCGGGTTTCCGGCGCGTTACCGATGCGACGGCCGGCGCTGCGCGAAGAACGCCAGCTCGTGCCGCGCAGAGGCGAGGAAGGCGGCACGCATCCGCGCGAGCGCCGCATCGTCTGCCCCGTGCGCGGCGCGCTGGGTCCAGCGGATGGCCTCCCGCGTGGAGAGCGCGAAGGCGTCCGACGCGTACATCTCCAGCCAGTCCGCGTACGGATGCCCGGGACGTCGGCGCGCCGCGAGCCGCTCGGCGACGTCCTGATAGAGCCAGAAGCAGGGCAGCAGCGCGGCGACGAGCGTCGCATGATCCCCCGATGCGGCGCGGAGATGCGAGAGGTACGCCGCGGTCTCCGCGCTCTCCTCGGCGGGTTCGTCGCCGACGCGGGCGCGGTGCAGCGAGAGCTCGGTCTCGAGGCACGTGTGCGCCGAGCCCGCCCAGAACGCCTGCTCCTCCAGGGTCGGCGCGAGGTCGGCAGCACGGCTGAGCACCCGGGCGTATCCGCGCAGGTACAGGGAGTCCTGCGCGAGATAGTGGGCGAAGTCGGCCTCGTCGAGGGTTCCGTCGCCGAGGGCGGCGACGAACCAGACGTCGTCGATGCCGGCGCGCAGCGCGGCGATGTCGTCCCACCAGGCGTCGAGCTCGGCGTCACGGCGGGGCGGCGCGTCGCCCGCCCACAGCGCGGCGCCGTGATGCAGCGGTCCGTGGCCGCCGCCGACCTCGAGCGTGTCGGCCTCCGCGATCGCCCGCCGCAGCCAGTCCCTCGCGAGGCGCGCCGACCATCCCCAGTCGCCCGTGCGCGCCTGCATCGTCGCGAGCGCGGCCGAGAGCGAGCAGCCCGTGCCGTGCGTGCTCGTCGTGGCGATGCGCGCGCCGGGGAAGGTCGTCGAGCTCCCGTCGGGCTCGACGAGCGCATCGGGACAGTCGGGGCCGTCGAGGTGGCCGCCCTTCGCGAGCACGCGCACGCCGTGCCGGCCCGCGAGCTCTGCGGCCTGGTCGAGCGCGTCCGGCCAGGAGCTCGCGACCGTTCCCCCGACGAGCACGGCGAGCTCTGGCAGGTTCGGGGTGACGACGTCGACGAGTGCGAACAGGTCGTGCAGCGCCCGCTCGGCCTCGGCGTCGATGAGGCGGTCGCCGCTCGTGGCGACCATGACGGGATCGAGCACGACGACGGGACGTGCCGGGAGCGCATTCAGCCATGCGGCCGTCTCGGCGATCACCTCGGCGGTTCCCAGCATGCCGATCTTGACGGCGTCGATGCGCACGTCGGCCGCGACGGCGTCGAGCTGCGCCCGCAGGAACGACGAGGGCGGGGTATGCACGTCCGAGACGCCGCGCGTGTTCTGCGCCGTGAGGGCCGTGATGGCCGCCATGCCGTAGCCGCCGCAGGCGAGGATCGTCTTCAGATCGGCCTGCACGCCCGCCCCGCCGGAGGGATCGGAGCCGGCGATCGACAGCACGTTCGCGACGCGGCTCACGCGCCGGCCCCCGCATCGGCCCACTCGAACCGCAGCGCGGCCGCCGCCTCCGCAGGCCGCGTCGCCGCGCAGATCGCGCGGACGACGGCGATGCCCGCCGCACCGGCGCGGCGCGCGTCGGCGGCGTCGCCCGGCCCCACCCCGCCGATCGCGACGCACGGGATGTCGGGGACGAGCGCCGCGAACGCCGCGAAGCCGTCCCACCCGAGCGGTGCCGGATGGTCCTTCTTCGTGGGCGTGGGGCGGACGGCGCCGACGCCCAGGTAGTCGACCGTGTCCGCTGGCAGGCCGCGCAGCGAGGGCAGCTGCGATGCGAGGCTCGCGCTGAGCCCCACGACGGCGTCGGGTCCGACGAGGTCGCGCACGCGCCCCGCCGGCAGGTCGCTCTGACCGATGTGCACGCCGTCGACGGCGGCGCCTGCCGCCCGGGCGGCCAGGAAGACGTCGACGCGGTCGTTCACGAGGAGGGTGGCCCGGCCGGCCGTGTGCAGGGCCGCCTCCTCCACGACGCGCAGCAGCTCGGCCGCCGAGAGCTCCTTGCCGCGGATCTGCACGGCCGACACGCCGCCGTCCACGGCGGCCGCCACGATGTCGGCGACGGGACGGTCGCCGACCGACGCGGCGTCGGCGACGAGGTAGACGGAGGGGTCGAACGCGCGCCTCATGCGCGCACCGCCGTCGACTCGTCGACGCGCACGGCGGCGAGATCGGAGGGCGAGACGGCGTCGAGCGCGTCGAGGAAGCGCCATCCGAACGAGCCGGGACCGTCCGACACCGCCGCGGCGCGCTCCGACGCCGCGGCGTACAGCGCGTGCGCGGCGACGGCGCCGGCGAACGCGTCGCCCGCCGCCGCGATGCAGGCGGCGGTGACGGCGCCGAGCGAGCATCCGCCCCCCGTGATGCGCGTGAGGAGCGCGCTGCCGCCGTGGATCCGCGCGACGCGGCGGACCGCGACGACGGCGTCGACGGGGCCGGAGACCGCCACGACGGCGCCCGTCCGCTCGGCGATCTCTCGCGCGGCGTCCAGCGCCGCGTCGACGTCGTCGGCGGCGTCCACGCCGCGACCGCCCGCTCCGACGCCCGCGAGCGCGCGGATCTCCGAGGCGTTCCCGCGCACGGCCGTCGGCTCGAGATCGAGCAGGCGCTGCGCGAACGCCGTGCGCATCCCGAGCGCGCCCACGCCGACGGGGTCGAGCACCCAGGGCACGCCGGCGAGGTGCGCCGACGACGCCGCGGCGAGCATCGCCTCGCGCTGCTCCGCGGTCGGCGTGCCGAGGTTCACGAGCACGGCCGAGGCGACCGACGCGCATTCACCCGCCTCCTCGGGGACGTCGGCCATCACGGGCGCGGCGCCCACCGCGAGGAGCGCGTTGGCCGTGACGTTCACGACGACGGAATTGGTGAGGCACTGCACGAGCGGAGACGACTCCCTCACGCTCGCGAGCACCGGTGCGTATGCGTCACTCATCAGCGACATCCCTCCGCTCGTTCTAACGAGATCAGGTGCGTACGGGTGTGATCTCAGTCCCGGTCGGGACACCCCGTGTCACTGGGAAGCGAGCATATACGCTCGGAGGGTGACGCCAGACCCGACGCCCGCCGCCATCCGCGTCGCCGTGTCGACGGCGATCTTCTCGCTGCGCGCGCGACCGGGGGCCGATGCGCTCATGATCCCGCTCGTGCGGCGCACGCGGGAGCCGTTCCGCGAGCAGTGGGCGCTGCCGGGCGGCTGGCTCGACGCCGCGGAGGGGCTCGACGATGCCGCATCGCGGACCCTCGCGGAGACGACCGCCCTCAGCCCGAGCTACCTCGAGCAGCTCTACGCCTTCGGAGACGTCGACCGCTCCCCCACCCGGGTCGTGTCGGTCGTGTACTGGGCCCTGCTCCGCTCCGACCTCGTCGACGCCCAGCGCGCCGCGGAAGGGGCTCCGGAGAACGTCGAGTGGTTCGACGTCGACGACCTCCCCGCGCTCGCCTTCGACCACAACCGGATCGTCGCGTACGCGCTCTGGCGGCTGCGCAACAAGGTCGGCTACAGCCGCATCGCCCACGGCCTGCTGCCCGACGAGTTCACCCTCACCGAGCTGCGCGAGGTCTATGAGGCCGTGCTCGGTCGGCGCCTCGACCCCTCGAACTTCCGCCGGCTCCTCGAGGGCTCGGAGTCCCTCATCCCGACCGAGTCGTTCCGCACGGGCAAGCACCGCCCCGCGCGGCTCTTCCGGTACAACTCCGATGTGGAGCTCGCCGACCGCGGGCCCCTCGGCGACGCCTGAGCTTCTTCTCCCCGCCGCCCTCTCACACTCCGGTCGCCATTCTGGTCAGAGTGACTTAAACTCGGTTCGTCCGACTTAGAGTCACACCGACCCGAACGGGGTTCCCATGGCCGCCACCTCCGTCGCCCTCTCGCCGCGCCCCGTCGACCCCAGCGTCGACCACGGCATCCGCGCCATCCTTTCGGGCGCCGCCGCGGGTTCGACCTGCTCGACCGACCTCGCCGACGGGCCGTGGACGTTCGACGTCGAGGAGGGCTACGGACCCGGTGCCTCCATGGGGGATGTGATCCCCACCGGCGCCCCCCGCCAGGGCGAGCTCCCCCGCGCCTACCGGGAGGCGCCGGAGGCGGAGCTCCACGACCGCATCCGCGCGGCGAAGGCGGCGCTCGGCGACCGCGTCGTGGTGCTCGGCCACTTCTACCAGCGCGACGAGGTCGTGCAGCATGCCGACTACGTGGGCGACTCCTTCCAGCTCGCGAACGCCGCCCTCGCCCATCCCGCCGCGGAGGCGATCGTCTTCTGCGGGGTGCACTTCATGGCCGAGACGGCCGACATGCTCTCCGGCCCCGAGCAGGCGGTCATCCTGCCGAACCTCGCCGCGGGGTGCTCCATGGCCGACATGGCGGACATCGACCAGGTCGAGGAGTGCTGGGAGCAGCTCGAGGACGTCCTCGGGCCGCTCGACGCGCCGGATGCCGACGGGCTCGTGCCGGTCGTCCCCGTGACCTACATGAACTCGTCGGCCGCGATCAAGGGATTCGTGGGCCGCCACGGCGGCATCGTCTGCACCTCGTCGAACGCGAGCACCGTGCTGGAGTGGGCGTTCGCCCGCGGCCGCCGCGTGCTCTTCTTCCCCGACCAGCACCTCGGACGGAACACCGCGAAGGCCATGGGCGTGCCGCTCGACCGGATGCCGATGTGGAACCCCCGGCGCCCCCTCGGCGGCTCGACTGAGCAGACGCTGCGCGACAGCGCCGTCATCTTGTGGCACGGGTTCTGCTCCGTCCACCGCCGCTTCACGCCCGCGCAGATCGCGCAGGCGCGCGCGGAGCACCCCGGCGTGCGCGTCATCGTGCATCCCGAGTGCCCCATGGAGGTCGTCGACGCCGCGGACGAGGCGGGGTCGACCGACTACATCCGCAAGGCCATCCTCGCCGCGACGGAGCCGACGACGTTCGCCATCGGCACCGAGATCAACCTCGTGCAGCGGCTCGCGGCCGAGCATCCGCAGCACGAGATCTTCTGCCTCGACCCCGTCGTCTGCCCGTGCTCGACGATGTACCGCATCCACCCCGGCTACCTCGCGTGGGTGCTCGAGGAGCTCGTGGCCGGACGCGTCGTCAACCGCATCTCGGTGGATGCGTCCGTCACCGCTCCCGCACGCGTCGCGCTCGAGCGCATGCTCGCCGCGCGGCCGGCCGGATCATGACGAGCGCGATCGTCGTCGGGAGCGGCATCGCCGGCCTCTCCGCCGCGCTCCATGCCGCACGCGCGGGCGTCGAGGTCACGATCGTCGCGAAGGGCGCGCTCGCCGACACCGCGACCCGATGGGCGCAGGGCGGCATCGCCGCCGTGCTGACGCGCGGCGACAGCGTCGGGGCGCACGTCGCCGACACGCTGCGCGCGGGCGACGGCCTGTGCGACGAGGATGCCGTCCGCGTCCTCGCCTCGGAAGGCCCCGATCGCGTGCGCGAGCTCATCGCGCTCGGCGTCGCCTTCGACCGCGACGCCGACGGCGCGCTCCGCATGGGCCTGGAGGCCGCGCATTCCCACGCCCGCATCCTGCACGCAGGCGGGGATGCCACCGGCCGCGCCATCGAGGAGGTGCTCGTCGCCGCCGCACGGGCGTCGCGCGCGCGCATCCTCGAGCACACCCGTCTCATCGACCTCGTCGACGACGGCGACCGCGTCGGCGGGGTGCGCGTCCTCGCGGACGGGGCGGTCCGCGAGCTGCGCGCGGACGCCGTGGTGCTCGCAACGGGCGGCGCTGGCCGGCTCTACTCCCGCACGACGAACCCCGAGCTCGCCACGGGCGACGGCATCGCCGCGGCGTCGCGCGCGGGTGCCGCGGTCGCGGATCTCGAGTTCGTCCAGTTCCATCCCACGGTGCTCGCCGCCGGCGCGCCGTTCCTCGTCTCCGAGGCGGTGCGCGGAGAGGGCGCCGTGCTCGTCGACGAGACGGGGCGCCGCTTCGCCTTCGACGACCATCCCGACGGCGAACTGGCCCCGCGCGACGTCGTCGCGCGGTCCATCGCGCGGCGGATGGCCGCGCAGGGCGGCCGCCCCGTGCTCCTCGATGCGACCGCGCTCGGCAGGGCGGCGCTCGCGGCCCGCTTCCCGACGATCACGGCGGCGGTGGCGGCGCGCGGGTTCGACTGGGCCGAGACGGCCGTGCCCGTCACTCCCGCCGCGCATTACCTCATGGGGGGCGTCGTCACCGACCTCCACGGGCGGACGACGCGCGCCGGGCTCCTCGCCGTCGGCGAGTGCGCGCGCACGGGCGTGCACGGCGCCAACCGGCTCGCCTCGAACTCGCTGCTCGAGGGGGCCGTCTTCGGCGCCCGCGCGGCCGCCGCGCTCGCCGACGCGACCGCGGCGAGCGCGCCGGCGGCTCCCGGCCCGGCCGCACCCGTCCCGCCCGATCCCGATGCACCCCCGTTCTCACGCGAGGCGCTGCAGCGGCTGATGTGGGACGAGGTGGGCCTCGTCCGCGACGGGGCACGGCTCCTGCACGCGGCGGGCATCCTGGCGGCGTGGGACGCCGCGCTTCCCGCCCCCCGCACACCCCGCGCGCACGAGGACGCCGCCCTCGTGCGCGTCGGCGCCCTGGCCGCGAGCGCGGCCCTCGCACGCACGGAGTCGGCCGGCGCGCACCATCGCGCAGATGCCGTCCGCCCCGCACCCGAACCGGCCCTCGCCACGGCAGGAGCACCATGCTGACCCGATCCGCCATCGACCGCGCCGTGCGCGCCGCCCTCGACGAGGACGCGCCGTGGGGCGACCTGACGAGCGAGGCATTCGTCCCCGCGCACGCGACGGCGGACGCCGCACTCGTCGCGCGCGAGGCCGGCGTCTTCAGCGGCGGGGAGGTCTTCGAGGCCGCCTTCGGCCTGGTCGACTCCCGCATCGGCGTCGACGTGCTCGTCGACGACGGCTCGCGATTCGCCGAGGGGACGGTGCTCGCACACGTCGCCGGCCCCGCGCGCGGTGTCCTCACGGCCGAACGCGTCGCCCTCAACTTCACGCAGCGGATGTCCGGCATCGCGACGCTCACGGCGCGCTACGTCGCCGAGGTGGCGGGGACGGGCGCGCGCATCGCCGACACGCGCAAGACGACGCCGGGTCTGCGCGCCTTCGAGCGGCACGCCGTGCGCTCGGGGGGCGGCTCGAACCACCGCTTCTCGCTGTCGGACGCCGTCATGGCGAAGGACAACCACCTCGCGGTCCTCGGCGGCGATGACCTCACGACCGCGCTGCGCGCGGGGATGGCGCGGCTCGGCCACACCGCGCACGTCGAGGTGGAGGTCGACCGCATCGACCAGATCGAGCCCGTGCTCGCGGCGGGCGTCGACACGATCATGCTCGACAACTTCCCGCTCGACGCGCTCCGCGAAGGGGTCGCGCTCGTGGCGGGGCGCGCGGTCGTCGAGGCGTCGGGCGGCGTGAGTCTCGAGACGGTGCGGGCGATCGCCGCGACGGGCGTCGACGTCGTGTCGGTGGGCGCCCTGACCCATTCCGCGCCCGCCGTCGACCTCGGGCTCGATCTCCGCGTGCGCTGACGTGCTCTACCTCGACAACGCCGCCACCGGCCCCGTGCGCCTCGAGGTGCTCGAGGCCATGGCACCCTACCTGACGCGCGACTACGGCAACCCGGCGAGCCACCACACGGTCGGCGAGCGGGCGGCGGCTGCGGTCGAAGACGCCCGTTCGCGCATCGCCGGCGTCCTCGGCATGCGCCGCGGAGACATCGTCTTCACCTCCGGCGGCACGGAGGCCAACAACCTCGCCGTCAAGGGCGTCGCGCTCGCCGCGCTCGCCCATCGCGGTGCGCGGCACATCGTGACGACCGCCGTCGAGCACGAGTCGATCCTCGAGTCCGCGGCGTACCTCGCGCGCTTCCACGGCGTCGAGACGACGGTCGTCGGGGTGGACGGCGACGGCGCGGCGTCGGCGGACGAGATCGCCGCGGCCATCCGGCCCGACACGGCCCTCGTGTCGATGGGTCTCGCGAACAACGAGGTCGGCACCGTGCAGATCGTCCCGGACGTCGCCGTCCCGCTCCATCTCGACGCCGTGCAGGCGGCCGGATGGCTCGACCTGCGGTCGACGGGCGCCGACGCCCTCTCGCTTGCGGGGCACAAGGTCGGGGCGCCGAAGGGGGTGGGCGTGCTGGCCATCCGGGGACGGATCCCGCTCGAGCCCCTCGTCCACGGCGGCGGTCAGCAGCGCGGCCGCCGGAGCGGCACGGAGTCGGTCGCGCTCGCGGTCGCGATGGCGCGCGCCCTCGAGCTCGCCGAGGAGGAGCGCGAGGAGTGCGCACGCCGGGTCGCCGCCATCCGCGACGACTTCGTGGCGCGCGTGCTCGCGCTCGTCCCCTCCGCCCGGCTCACGGGGCATCCGACGCGGCGTCTGCCGGGCAGCGCGAGCTTCACGTTCGCGGGCACGAGCGGAGAGGCCGTGCTGCTCGAGCTGGAGCGCCGCGGCGTGGTGTCGTCGAGCGGCTCGGCGTGCGCCGCCGGATCGGACGAGCCGTCGCATGTGCTCGTCGCGATGGGCGTGCCGCCCGAGGTCGCGCAGACCTCCGTGCGCTTCACCCTGGCGCACGGGCACACCCGCCCGCTCGACGACGTCGCCGACGCGGTCGCCGCGGCCGTGCACGCGGTCGCCTGACGCGTCCCCGACCCTCGCCGCGGCGATATCCTCGTCCCGTGCCCCCGCTCGCGACCGTCATCGTCCCCGGGTGGGACGTCGCCCCCTTCGCCGCCGCCGCGCTCGACTCGCTGCGTGCGCAGACGTTCGACGGGTGGCGAGCCGTCCTCGTCGACGACGGCTCGACCGACGGCACGGGCGAGATCTTCGCGCGCTACGCGGCCGTCGACGACCGCTTCGTCCTCGCACCGCACGACCATCAGCGCGGGCTCGGCGCGGCGCGCAACACCGGCCTCGACCTCGTCGACACCGCCTACGTCGGATTCCTCGACGCCGACGACGTCATGATGCCGCGCGCGCTCGAGACGCTCGTCGGCTCGCTGGAGTCGTCGGGGAGCGACCTCGTCGCGGGTGCCTACGTGCGCCTGCGGCCCGAGGGGGGCGGCTACCGCGCGGGCGAGGTGCAGCCGTGGGTCGCAGCGGCGACCTCGCCCCGGCGCGTCGCGACCACGCTCGACGCGCATCCCGAGGTGACGGGCAACATCGTGGCGTGGTCCAAGGTGTCGCGCACCTCGTTCTGGCGCGACCACGGGCTGCGCTTCCCGGAGGGCGTGCTCTACGAGGATCAGGAGATCGCGCAGCGCATGTACACCTCCGCGCGCGCGTTCGACGTCGTCCCCGACGTCGTCGTGCAGTGGCGGGTGCGAGCCGACGGCACGTCCATCACGCAGCGCGAGGCCGACCCCCGGGTGTTCCAGGCCTGCCTCCAGGCCATGCGCGACGGGCTCCGGGCCCTCGCGGCGCACGAGCCCGCCCGCCGTGCGCGCGCGGGCCAGATCCTGCGGATGGACATCCCCCGTCTCGCCGAGATCGGCCACCTGGACCCCGAGGTCGCTCCGCTCCTCGACGCGTTCACGTCCGAGGTCCGCGCCCTCGCCTGAGCCTCACTCCTCGAGCGCGCGCGTCGCCGCGAGCTGCTCGGCCGCGAGCTCCGCGTACAGCCCGCCCGCGAGCACGAGCTCGGCGTGCGTGCCCGACTCGACGATGCGCCCCGCCTCGACGACGTGGATGACGTCGGCGTCGATGACGGTGGACAGCCGGTGCGCGATCGAGATCGTGGTGCGCCCGCGCGAGGCGCTCTCGAGCGCCTCCTGCACGATCCGCTCAGACACGGTGTCGAGCGCGCTCGTCGCCTCGTCGAGGAGGAGCACGGGCGGGTCCTTCAGGAGCACGCGCGCGATCGCGATGCGCTGCTTCTCGCCGCCCGACAGCCGGTAGCCGCGCTCCCCGACGACCGTGTCGTAGCCGTGCTCGAAGCCCGCGATGACGTGATGGATGTTCGCCTGTCGGCAGGCGCGTTCGATCTCCTCGTCGGTCGCCTCGGGCCGTGCGTACCGGAGGTTCTCGCGGACCGTCGCGTGGAAGAGGTACGTCTCCTGCGAGACGATGCCGACGGCGTCCACGATCGACTCCTGAGTGAGCGAGCGGACGTCCGCCCCGGCGAACAGCACGCGTCCTGTCTCCGCCTCGTACAGCCGCGGCGTGAGATACAGGACGGTCGTCTTCCCCGCGCCGGACGGGCCGACGAACGCCACGTGCGAGCCGGGCTCGGCCGTGAACGACACTCCGCGCAGCGTCGGAGCCGAGTCGCGCGCCGCATCCGGATAGCGGAAGGTGACGTCGCGGAACTCGACGCGCCCGAGGGGACCCGGCGCCTCCGAGACGGGGATGGCGTCGGGAGCGTCTCGGATGGCCGGCTCGAGATCGAGGTACTCGAAGATGCGGGCGAAGAGCGCGAACGACGTCTGCACGTCGAGCGCGATGCGCATGAGGCTCGTGAGCGGCTGCAGCAGCCGCGCCTGCACGTTCGTGAAGGCGACGATCGTGCCGGCCGTGAGCAGCCCGCTCTCCCCCGCGAGGAGGAAGCCGGCGACGAGGTAGATGACGGCGGGCACCGAGGCCATCAGGACGTGGACGACGGCGAAGAAGCCCTGCCCGCTCATCGCCTGGCGCACCTGCAGGCGGATCTGGTTGGCGTTCTCGTCGGCATAGCGCGCCGACTCGGTGCGCTGGCGGTTGAACGACTTGGAGAGCAGGATGCCCGAGACGCTCAGCGTCTCCTGCGTGATCGCGGTCAGCTCGGAGAGCGACTGCTGCGTCTCGGCCGCGATGCGCGCACGGACCTGGCCCACCCTCCTCTGCACGACGACGAGCACGGGCATGACGACGACGGCGATGAGCGTCAGCCGCCAGTCGATGAGGATCATGGCGACGAGCGATGCGACGACCGTCACGCTGTTCCCGAGGATGGCCGTCACGGTGCTCGTGAGGACGCTCGAGACCCCGCCGACGTCGTTCTGCAGCCGAGACTGGATGACGCCCGTCTTCGTGCGCGTGAAGAAGCCGAGCTCCATCGCCTGGAGGTGGTCGAACATCCGCACGCGCAGGTCGCCCGTCACGCGGTTCCCGACGTTCGAGGTGAACCAGGTCTGCGCGACCCCCACGACGGCGCTGACCAGGTAGAGGCCGATCATGATCGCGACGAGTCGGACGAGGAGGGGGATGTCGACGGCGCCGCCGTCGACGGGGAAGAGCGCGTCGTCGAACACGCGCTGCACGACGAGCGGAGGGACGACGCCGAGTGCGGCGCCGACGACGACGAGGCCGGCGGTGACGGCGATGCGGCCGCGGTAGGGGCGGAAGAGCCGCACGACGCGCGCACCGAGGTCGGGGACGCGCGGCGCCTCGGCGTTGGCACGGCGCTGCGCCGCCTCGTCGATGGGCCGCGGCCCCCCGCGTCCGGGTCCGCCCATGCCTCTCCCCATACTCATGTCAAAGAGCATACATTCCGGCGGGGGCGGCGGATCGGGAATGGCGGACGGGATGTCGCCGTTAGGCTGTAACGTCGCCCCGGCGCCTCTCCTCCTCGCGCCCGCCGCGGCATCCGCCACCTCTTCTCCCCGGGAGCCTCATGACGTCCACCGACACCGGCGCCATCCGCGCACAGCAGCAGCAGGGGATCGATCCCCGCGGCATGAGGGTCATCTGGCTCCTCCTCATCGCCGCCTTCGTGGCCATCCTCAATGAGACGACGATGGGCATCGCCATCCCGCACCTCAACGAGGACCTCGGTCTCGCTCCGGAGCTCGGCCAGTGGCTGACGAGCGCGTTCATGCTGACGATGGCCGTCGTCATCCCGACCACCGGCTTCCTCCTGCAGCGCTTCACGACGCGGCAGATCTTCCTCGCCGCCATGACGGCGTTCTCGCTCGGCACCCTCGTGTGCCTCGTCGCGCCCGGATTCGTGCTCCTGCTCGCGGGGCGCGTCGTCCAGGCGCTCGGAACGGGCATCATGATGCCGCTCCTCATGACGACGATGATGAACGTCGTCCCCGCGCACTCGCGCGGGCGCATGATGGGCCGCGTCGGCCTCGTCATCTCGCTGGCTCCCGCCATCGGACCCACCCTCTCGGGCGCCGTGCTCGAGACGCTCAGCTGGCGCTGGCTCTTCGCCATCATCCTGCCGATCGCGATCGTCGCACTGGTCGTCGGCGGCAAGTGGATGACCAACCTCGGCGAGACGCGCAAGGCGCCCATCGACGTCCTGTCGATCGTCCTGTCGGCGTTCGCGTTCGGCGGCATCGTCTACGGGCTCAGCCAGTTCGGCGGGCACAGCGGAGAGGGCGCCTCGTCCTCGACGACCGTCGGCGTCGTCACGCTCGTCCTGGGGCTCGCCTTCCTCGCCCTGTTCGTGTGGCGGCAGCTCGTGCTGCAGCGGGTCGACGACGCGCTTCTCGACCTGCGCGTCTTCCGTTCGGCGAACTTCACGGTGTCCGTCGTCATCATGTCGATCATCGCGCTGTCGATGTTCGGGACGCTGACGCTCCTGCCCCAGTACCTGCAGAACGTCGCCGGCCTCGACGCGCTGCAGTCGGGTCTCGTCCTCCTGCCGGGGTCGGTGCTCATGGGCGTGCTCGGCCCGTTCATGGGCCGCATCTACGACGCCCGCGGCCCGAAGACGCTGCTCGTGCCCGGCACGATCATCGTCGCGGGGGCTCTGTTCTACTACTCGACCGTGACCGAGCACACGCCGGAGTGGGTGCTCATCCTCGTGCAGACGGCGATGTCGGTCGGCATGGCGGCATCGTTCACGCCGCTGTTCTCGGCCTCGCTCGGATCGCTCGAGCGGCACCTCTACTCCCACGGCTCCGCCGTGCTGAACACGCTGCAGCAGGTCGCGGGCGCGGCGGGCGTGGCGATCCTCATCGCGACGTACTCGGGCATCCTGCACGCGGGCGAGGCGGCGGGGCTCTCGACGCCCGTCGCGGGCGCACCCGGCGCGCGGATGGCGTTCCTCATCGCCGCGCTCATCTCGCTCGTCGCGGTCGTGCTCGCGTTCTTCGTGCGGCGGCCGGCGGATCAGGAGGCCGGCGGCTTCCCCGGGCACTGACGGCTCGGATACGCAGAAGCGCCCCGCGATCGCGGGGCGCTTCTGCGTATCCGAGC